>NZ_AZSN01000165.1:0-7845 GCF_000576225.1 Methylibium sp. T29-B
CCGCGCATGGCAGGCCTTGGCCGGCCTCGACCTGCCGGCCTACGAGATCCGCTGCGGCCGCACCTGGGCCACTGATGGTGCGGCCACGCCCGCGCTGCTCGACGGCCAGGGCGAGGCCATCGGCTGGCAGGCCGGGCCCGTGCTCGGCATTGCGGCCCACGGCCTGTTCGAGGACGCCGGGGCGCTGCGGGCCTTGTTCGGCAGCCGCGTGCGCACGCTCGACGACAGCTTCGACGCACTGGCCGACCTGATCGACGACCACCTGGGCGCGGCCACCTTGCGCGCGCTGTTCAACGCCTGACCTCCAGCAAGCCTGATCCATGACCCAAGACATCGAATCCTCCCTGCCCGAACTCCCGCCGGCCCGGTTCGGCGACGACACTCTGCGCCAGTGCGTGCAGGCCGCGCTGGACGCCAAGACCAAGCCGCGAGGTTCGCTCGGTCGGCTGGAATCGCTGGCGCTGCAGCTCGCGCTGATCCAGCGCACCGAACGGCCGCGCCTGGTCGAGCCGCAGCTGGTGGTCTTCGCCGCCGACCACGGCATTGCCGCGCAGGGGGTCTCGGCCTACCCGCCCGAAGTGACGCGGCAGATGGTGCTCAATTTCCTGGCCGGCGGCGCCGCGGTGTCGGTGCTGTCGCGCCAGCATGGCCTCGCGCTGACGGTGGCCGACTGCGGCGTCGCGGCCGAGTTCGACCCGCATCCCGTACTCGCACGCCTGAAGGTGCCCGGTGTCGAACAGGGCACGGCCGACAGCAGCCAGGGTCCGGCGATGACCGCCACGCAGTGCGCGGCGGCCATCGCCAACGGGCGCCGGCTTGTGGCTGGCCTGCCCGGCAACGTGCTGCTGCTGGGCGAGATGGGCATCGGCAACTCCTCCGCGGCGGCGCTGCTGATGGCGCGCCTGACTGGGCAGCCACTGGCGCTGTGCACGGGTCGCGGCACCGGCTTGGACGATGCCGGCCTGGCGCACAAGCAGGCGGTGCTGCAGCGTGCGCTCGACGCCAATGCCAGTGCCATGTCCCCGCTGCAGGCCCTGGCCGCGCTGGGCGGCCTGGAGATCGCGACGATGGTGGGTGCCATGCAGCAGGCCGCGGCGACGGGGCGCGTGATCGTGGTCGACGGCTTCATCACCACGGCCGCCGTGGCCGTGGCGGCGACATGGCAGCCGGCCGTGCTGGCGCGCTGCGTCTTCGCCCACCGCTCGCAGGAGACGGGGCATGCGCGCTGGCTGCAGCACTTGGGCGCGCAGGCGCTGCTCGACCTGGACCTGCGCCTGGGCGAAGGTTCGGGCGCGGCGCTGGCCTGGCCGCTGCTGGAGTCGGCGTGCCGCGTGCTGGCCGAGATGGCGAGCTTCGCCTCTGCCAGCGTGAGCCGGTCCACGGCAGATGCTACGGGTGTCAGCCGATCGTCGTCATGACCGGGTTGCGGCACGAGCTGCGGGTCTTCTTCGTGGCGCTGCAGTTCCTCACGCGGCTGCCGGTGCCGCATTGGGTTGGCCACGAGTCCAAGCTGCTCCAGCGCGCGGTGCGTCACTTCCCGCTGGTGGGCGCGTTGATCGGCGCCACCGGTGCCGCGGTGGCGCTGGGTGCGCTGCAGCTGTGGCCGGCGACCGTGGCGGCAACGCTGGCAGTGGCGGCCACCGTGTGGCTCACCGCCGCCTTCCACGAGGACGGCCTGGCCGACACCTTCGACGCCCTGCTGGGCGCGGCCCCGCGCGAGAAGGCGCTGGCCATCATGAAGGACTCGCGCATCGGCAGCTACGGCGCGGCCGCGCTGTCGCTGCTGCTGCTGTTGCGCGTGCTGCTGCTGGCCGAGCTGCTGGCACGCGCGGCGCTGCCGGCCGCCGCAGCCCTGGTGGCGGCCCATGCGGCCGGGCGGGCCGGTGCGGTGGTGCTGATGCGCGCCTTGCCCTACGCAGGCGACGCGGCGCAGGCCAAGGCACCGTCACTGACGCGCGACACGCTGACGTTCGACGCCGTCTGGGCCGCGCTGATCGGCACGCTGGCGCTGGGCCTGGCGGCGGCCGTGCCGCCTTCCGGCATCCCGGCGTTTGCCGGCGCTTTCGGGGCCCTGGCTGTGATCGTGCTGGAGCTGCGCCGCTGGCTGCGGCAGCGCCTGGGCGGCGCCACCGGCGACACGCTCGGCGCAGCCGAACAGCTGGGTGAAGCAGCGGTGCTGCTGGCCTTCCTCGCGACATGGCCGCGTTGACATGGCAGCGGTGATCCACGCGTGGCGCCACCCGCGCGCCGACGGCGCCACCGGGCGCTGCATCGGCCGCACCGATCTCGCCGTCGACCCCGGCGCGCGAAGCGGCTGGCCCATCGCATCCGCGCCTTCGAGCGCCGCCATGGCCTGCCGCGGATCGTCGTCACCTCGGACCTGGCGCGCAGCGCCGCGGTGGGCCGATGGCTGGCCCGCTGGGGCTGGATGCACCGGGTGGATGCCGCGCTGGCCGAACTGGATTTCGGCGGCTGGGATGGTCTGCCCTGGCAGGCGGTGCCGCGCGACGCGTTCGATGCCTGGTGCGCCGCCTTCGAGCAGCACGCGCCCGGTGGCGGCGAGTCCGTTGCGGCCTTGCTGCAGCGCGTGCGCGGCTTCCACCCGGGCGATGCGCGCGCCGTCGTCACGCATGGCGGCTGGCTGTCGGCGGCGCTGTGGCTGGCACACAGCGATGGCACCGCGCCCCGCGGCGAGTCTTGGCCCGCGGCGCCACGGCACGGCAGCCGGACCGACGTGGTTTTGCAGGGGCTGGACCGATGACCGAGCTGCAGCCGACCGATGCGCGGGACGACGAGCCGGCGATGACGATTTCATCCGAGCAGCGGGACTTTCCGGAATGGCACCGCGGCCGACCCCGCTTTGCCGTGTGGGCCATCTCGCTGGACGACCCGGCCGTCGAACGGCGGCTCGACCAGGTGCGCGAAGCGCTGCATACTTGGCTGCTGCCCGGCTACAAGCGCCAGGCCCACATCACGCTGCACGTCTGCGGGTTTCCGGCCGCACGCCCAGAACATGCCGACGACTTCGGACCGGCCCAGTTGCAGGCCCATATCGATGCCATAGCGCGAGCCGCGCCGGGCCGCCTCGCGCTGCGCGTCGGTGGCGCCTTCAGCTTCGCCTCGGCCGCCTGCTTGCGCGTGCGAGACGACGGCAGTGCGCTGCAGCGGATGCGGGGGCACTTCGATCAGGCTGCGCGCAGCCACGACGTCACGCCCTATGTGCCCCACGTCACCGCCGGCCTGTATGCCGGCGCCTGGCCGATGCGCGAGGTGCAGGTGCGCCTGCACCGGCTGGCTGCGCTGCCGGACATCGAGCTGCCGGTGAACGCGCTGGACTGGATGGTCTACGACAGCCGGCGAATCGGCGGGCCGCTGTGCAGCCTGCTGCGCGTGGATCTGGCCACCCACCGTGTCGAAGAGCTCGCCCGCTTCTTTGCATGACCACGCTGGATCCACCGATGTCGAAAATTCCCCTGCAGCCGCTGCTCGACGATGCCGGCCTCGGCACCGGAAGATCTGGGGCATCCCTGCACGACATGCAGTCGCAAGCCGTGCATCACCGCCTGCCTGGGCCAAGCACTGGACAGCGGCCCCCTCGACATGCAGGCGTGCCGTCGCCAGCGGCTGGCCGAGAACGATCACCTCGAGACGGAGATCGGACCGATGAAGAAGCGATACACCGAGGAACAGATCATTGGTTTCCTGCGTGAGGCCGATGCCGGGCTGCCGGTCAAGGACCTGTGCAGGAAGCATGGCTTCAGCGAGCCGAGCTACTACGCCTGGAAGGCCAAGTTCGGCGGCATGAACGTCTCGGACGCGCAGCGGCTGAAGGCGCTCGAACTCGAGAACACGAAACTGAAGAAGCTGCTGGCCAACTCGATGCTCGAGATCGACGCGATGCGCGAGGTGCTCAAGGGAAAGTAGCGGCCGTGGCGGCGCGTCGCGAGGTGGTGAAGCAGTTGCAGGAGCGAGGCTTGAGCGAACGCCGTATGCGATGGGATGGACGCCCCCACCCGATAACGGCATCGACGTGCCAGAGTGAGCCTGTCTTGAATTTTGTGTGTGAGGCATAGCATGACGCCAAGGAGCATGTATGCCGAGCAAGACGAAGAACGCGGCGGTTGCCGCCAGGACAGCGGCGCTGCCGAAGATCCCGAAGGAGCTGCTTGACCAGATGCTGGCCGGCGGCGCGCCGATGACGGCCGAGCAGATCAACGCCACGACGATGGGTAAGCGTGCGGCGTAGGCCCTCTTGACGGACCCGACCTTACTCAGAGTTTGATCTGGCTGAGACGGTCGTCGGCCGCGGTGCTGTCGAACGCTGCTGGATCCCAGGCATCGACGCCGATCCACTCGACCATGTGCGCGTGTTCGGGGTCGTTGGGATCGGCCATGGCCCGCACGAAGTCGGCATAGCCGGGCACGCCGCCGCAATCCTCGGGCGGCGTCGCGCCGGCCCCGCCGATGCACAAGGGCAGCGTGAGCAGCGGGTCTGCGGGATGAGTCTTCTCAACGGTGATGCGGTGATCCCAGTAGTCGCCGAAGTCGTAGACATAGCTGAGGGTCGATGTGCGCAGCACCGTGGTCAACCGCACGTTCTCGCTGTTCATCGAGCCGGGTGGGTCGTACATCGGGTCAGCGCTGCCGTAGCGCTCGCCGTCTCCAGCGATGAACTCATGCAGGTGTGCGTGCCCCCAGCCGAAGGCGGCCTGGATCACCAGGTGCAGTCTGAGCAGCGTGATCGTTTGCGGAACCAGCACGCGGCGCCATACCTTGGGCTTCGTGCCGCGCAGCTCGATGCGCACTTGCAGGATGGCCTTGCCGGTGGGCGCGCGTAGTACCTTGGTCGCCATTGCTCAGGCTGCCTGTCGTTGTGGTTCTTCGCTGCGCCGGCCGATGTTCCACGGCAGCAGCTCCTCGATGCGGTTGATCGGGTGATCGGCGATGCGCTCGAACACCTCGCGCAGATACGCCTCGGGATCGAGCCCGTTGAGCTTGGCCGTCTCCACCAGGCTGTAGATCGCCGCAGCACGCTCGCCGCCTGCGTCCGAGCCGAAGAACAGGTAGTTCTTGGCGTCATGCATAAGCGAGCATGACCGCAATCATGCGAACTGCAGTCTTATGCGAATTCGGACGCCGCGTCGGTCGGGTCTGCCCTCGGCGGGAGGAATCGCTCTCGCCGCCGCTACTTCGCATGATCACAACGACCGCAGGAACTGCATCAGTCCCTTCGGTGGTCGGTACCGGGCCGGCTTGACCTCGGGCGGCTTCAGCCGCGCAAGGGCTCGCTGCTTCATCGCCAGGTCGGCCTCGACGTACATATGAGTCGTCGAAGGACTCTCGTGCCCGAGCCACAGCGCGATATCGCAGGGATCGGCGCCCGACTGCAACAAGCTCATTGCGGTCGAGTGTCGAACCAGGTGCGGGGACACCTTCAGCGCGGCGAGTTCGGGGTGAGTCTGAGCGGCCGCCGCGACCGCGCCCTTCAGCCGCTGCGCGACGTTGGCACGCGTCATCGGTTGGCCGTCGCGCCGCGGCAGCAACGCCGAGGCTGGCGCGAGCTGCGGGTTCAGCCGCAGCCAATGGCGTATCTCCGCGGCCGTCGCCTTCCACAACGGCAGCGAACGCTGCTTGCGCCCCTTGCCGTGCAGCCGGACGCACGATGTCGGTCCGAGGGCCACGTCGGCGACGCGGACGCCGATGAGCTCCGACACCCTGGCACCGGTGTTGAACATCAGCGTCAGCAACAAATGGTCGCGTTGTCCTAGCCAGGTCGTGGTCGGAACGTCGATCACCGCCAGCATCTGCTCGCGGGTCAGGAAGCCGACCATCTTGCGGTCGACTCGCTTCATCGGCACCGCCAGCGCACGCTCGATGACGTGCAGGTTGGCGACGTCGCGCCGGGCGGCGAACTTCAGGAACGCACGGGCAGGCTGCGCGACTTGTGGAACTTGGTCTGGCGTACCGTGAGCGTAGCGCCGGGCAGATCGAGATCGGCGAGCCGCAACTTCAAGGCTTCGGAGACGCGCAGCCCGGTCGCGGCGATGAGTCCGAACAGCGTCTTGTAGGTCAACGGGCGCAAGCCGCCCTGCGGTGTCATGCGACCGCACAGTTCGAGCAGATCCCGGATCTCCTGGTCGGTGTAGATGTGCGGAGCCAAGCGCCGATGGCCGCGGCCGAGGATGAACGGCGGCGGCACCTCGGTGGCAGGCTCGAATTGGCGGTGGTGGGCGGCAAAAGGCCGGATGATCTCGAGCCTGCGTGCTGCCGTGACCGAGCTGGTGCGCGTGACGTGCTCGCGCGCCCAGTCCAGCTGCAGCTCGAGCGTCAGCGGCCCGCGATGCCCTCTGGCGTCGGCGAAGCGGGCGAATCTGGCCAGCTCCGTGCCAGGGCTCTTCAGCTCGAAGCCAAGTCGACGGCGCTCTTCGAGATAGCGCTGCACGGCAGCGTGCATTCCCACGCCGCGGCTCATGATGCGCTCCCCGGCCACGGCATCGCCACTGCGGCAAGCCGCCCGGTGTCGACCTTGGCGTAGATCATCGCGGTGTCCAGTGCACGGTGGCGCAGCAGATCGGCGACCTCCTTGAGCGTGCCGCCGCTCGCCAGCAGCCGGCGCGCCAGCGTATGGCGCAGGATGTGCACGCGCGTGAACGGCAGCCCACAGCGCCGGTATGCCTGCCGTACGGTGTTGCGAACGACGTTGGGGCCGATCGGCTCGTCCAGCGGCGCCACGTGGCGAACGAAGACGCGTCGGTTGACGGTGGTCGGCCGCTCCGAACGAAGATACGCGGCGATGGCGCGCCCGGTGGCCCGCGGCAGTGGCAGCACGTCCACGCGGCGCGACTTGCCCTTGCCGATGCGCAGCGTGCCGGCCTCCCAATCGATGTCGTCAAGCTCCAGGCTGACGACCTCGCGTGCACGCAGCCCAAGGTCAACCAAGCAACGCACCATCGCATAGCCGCGCCGATGCGACGGCAACTCCGGCGGGAAGGCGTTCAGCAGCCGCGTCACGTCGCTGTTCGATAGCGTCTGCGGTAGCGGCGCCAATCTCCAGTGGGCCGGCGACGCGATGAGGGGCAGCAGGTGCGCCACCCGCGGCCCCTCGAGGGCGCGGTGGCGCAGGTAGCAGCGCAGCGCGCTCGCCATCGACCCGCCGCTGCCCGGGCTGATGCGCGAGAGTTCCTGAGCGATGAACCGGCGCAGGGTATCGGCGCTCGGCACGACCGTCACCTCCGAGCCGGCGGTGGCGCAGAACTCGAGCAGCGATCGAACGACGCTCAGTCGCCGAATGCGGGTGCTCTCGGCCAGACCCATTGCATGAAGCATGTGAGCGTCGAAGCGCTCCAACTGATCCTTGATCGGGTCGGGTCGGTCGCTGCGGACCAGCGCGCCGGCGTCGACCAGCGTGGTCAGCAACTGCCGCAGCGCAGCCCGGACTTGATGACGGACGCGCTGTACCGGCGGAGGGCAATTGCAGCTCGGCAGGTGCTCGTCAAGGAAGTGCCGGACGACCTCGTCGTCAAGATCTTGCGCGCGAATTCGGCGCCGGCAAGTCCAGCGGGCGAAGTGGACGACGCTGCACACGTACGCGTGCACCGTGCCGTGCGCATAGCGCCGCTCGAGGAGGCGGCGCACGTAGGCCGGTATGAAGGGCGCCAGATCGCTGTCGCGCAGCCACGCTGCGGGCACCGGATGAATGGACTCGAACGTATCCAAGAAGCTCTCCTGAAGTGGGGTTGCCACCGCAGGAGGCGCCTGCTCTTATGCGAAGTCCAGACCTCGATTGCAGCGCCGGTCGCCTTGACACGGTTCGCGTTGCTCGAAGGCTCCAACGACAAGTTCGCA
>NZ_AZSN01000166.1:0-7817 GCF_000576225.1 Methylibium sp. T29-B
CATCGGCGCCGCGCTGGCCGGCGCGATGGCGCGGGCCGGGCGGCGCTCCTTCGCGCAGTCGTTGCGCGCACTGCTGCGCAACGAGACCGACCTGCCCGTGCGCGCGGCCTGGCTCACGCTGGCGGCGATGGCGCTGCTGGCTGGTCCGGTGATCGCGCTGATGGGCCACTACCACGTGCTCGGCACCGACCGCACCGGCAACGACGTGCTGCTGCAGGCGCTCAAGAGCGTGCGCACCGCCTTCGTGATCGGCACGCTGGCGACGATCGCCACGCTGCCGCTGGCCATCGTGTTCGGTGTGGTCGCCGGCTACTTCCGCGGCTGGGTCGACGACCTGATCCAGTATGTCTACACGACACTGTCCTCGGTGCCCAACGTGCTGCTGATCGCCGCCTGCGTGCTGATGGTGCAGGCCTTCATCGACCAGCATCCGGAGCTGTTCGAGACCGGCGCCGAGCGCGCCGACGTTCGGCTGCTGCTGCTGTGCCTGGTGCTGGGCCTGACCGGCTGGGCCTCGCTGTGCCGGCTGCTGCGCGCCGAGACGCTGAAGGTCCGCGAGCTCGAATACGTGCAGGCGGCCACCGCCTTCGGCATCGGGCCGCTGCGCATCATGGCGCGCCACATCCTGCCCAACGTGATGCACCTGGTGCTGATCACCACGGTGCTGGAGTTCTCGGCGCTGATCCTCTACGAGGCGGTGCTGAGCTATGTGGGCGTCGGTGTCGACCCGTCGATGAACAGCTACGGCGGCATGATCAACCTGGCGCGCAGCGAGATGAGCCGCGATCCGGTGGTGTGGTGGTCGTTCGCCGCGGCCTTCGGATTCATGGTGACGCTGGTGCTGGCGGCCAACCTGTTCGCCGACGGCGTGCGCGACGCCTTCGATCCGCGCTCACGCAGCTTCCGCGCCCGCGTTCTGCCGGCTTCCGGCAAGGGAGTGCCATGAGCACGCCGGGCCGCCCCGAGGGCGAGTACCCGAGTGCGCAGCACGAAGGTGGTCCAGTGAGCGCTGCGCCTGCAGACACCCTGTCCATCGAGGCGCTGCACGTCGCGCTCGACGCCGACGCCGGCCTGGTGCGCGCGATCGACGGCCTGAGCCTGGCGATCACGCGTGGCGAGACCTTCGCGCTGGTGGGCGAGTCGGGCTGCGGCAAGAGCATGACGGCGTTGGCGCTGATGCGGTTGCTGCCCGAGAACGGCCGCGTCACCGCGGGCTCGGTGCAGCTGGGCGGCGAGGAACTGCTGGACCTGCCGGAGTCGCGCATGCGGGCGGTGCGCGGTGCGCGCGTCGGCATGATCTTCCAGGAGCCGGCCACCAGCCTGAACCCGGTGATGAAGATCGGCACGCAGATCGTCGAAGCGATCGAGGCGCACACGGCGCTGCGCGGCGCGGCAGCGCGGGCCAAGGCGCTGGATTGGCTGAAGCGCGTGGGCATCCCCGAGCCCGAGCGGCGCATCGACGACTACCCGTTCCGCCTGAGCGGCGGGCAGAAGCAGCGCGTGATGATCGCCATTGCGTTGGCCGCCGAGCCCGAGTTCCTGGTGGCCGACGAGCCCACGACCGCACTCGACGTCACGATCCAGAAGCAGATCCTCGACCTGCTGCGCGAGCTGCAGCGCGAGCGCGGACTGGGGCTGATGCTGATCACGCACGACCTCGGCGTGGTGGCCGGCATGGCGCAGACGGTGGCGCTGATGTATGCCGGCCAGATCGTCGAGGTGGCGAGCGCGAAGGACTTCTTCGCCCACCCGCGCCACCCCTACGCCCGGCTGCTGTTGCGCGCCGTGCCCGACGCCAGCCAGCGCGGCGGCGAGCTCGCGGCGATCGCCGGCAGCGTGCCGCCGCTGTGGCGGCGCTTCGAGGGCTGCCGCTTCGCCGACCGCTGCGACCGCGTGTTCGATCGCTGCCACGGTACCGAGCCGCCGCTGATCGAGACCGCGGCCGGCCATCAGGTGCGCTGCCTGCTGTATGTCGACGGCGCATCGTCGCCCGGGTCGGCGCCGGCCACGACAGCGATCGACGCGCCTGCGGCTCGGCCGGCGCCGGTCGAGCCCTCGCCGCTGCTGGACGTGCAGAACCTCGTGGTGCGTTTCCCGGTGCGCGGCGGGCTGCTGCAGCGCACCCGCTCGCACGTGACGGCGGTCGACGGCGTGTCGTTCCGGCTCGACGCCGGGCGCACGCTGGCGCTGGTGGGCGAGTCGGGCTGCGGCAAGACGACGATCGGCAAGGCCCTGCTGCAGCTGCTGCGCGGCACGGCGGCGGTCGAGGGCCGGGCGCTGTGGCGAGGCGAGGACCTGTTCTCGCTGCAGGGTGATGCGCTGCGGCGGGCGCGCCGCGAGATCCAGATCGTGTTCCAGGACCCGTTCGCGTCGCTCGACCCGCGCATGCGGGTGTTCGAGGCGCTGGAAGAGGGCCTGGTCGCGCTGAGGCCCGAACTCGACCGTGCCGCGCGCCGCGCCCGCATCGAGACGCTGGTCGAGCGCGTGGGACTGCGCCGCGACGCACTGGAGCGCTGGCCGCACGAGTTCTCGGGCGGCCAGCGCCAGCGCATCGCGATCGCGCGGGCGCTGGCGGTCGAGCCGCGCCTGCTGGTGTGCGACGAGCCGACCTCGGCGCTCGACGTGTCGGTGCAGGCGCAGATCCTCAACCTGCTGCGCGAGCTGCAGCGCGAGCTCGGCGTGTCCTACCTGTTCATCACGCACAACATCGGCGTGGTCGAGTACATCGCCGACGAGGTGGCCGTGATGCACCGCGGGCGCTTCGAGGAGGTGGGTCCGGTCGGCGTAGTGCTCGAAGCGCCGCGCAGCGCCTACACGCGTCGCCTGCTGGCGGCCGTTCCGAGGCTGGACCGCCAGATGTTCCAATCGTCCCAGTTCGATCCTCCCTGACCCGCAGGAGCCACCCCGATGTCCCGTAGACCCCCCGACTTTTGCACGCTGCACGGCGCTCGTCGGCAGCGCGCTGCTGTCGTTAGCCGCAGGCGTGCAGGCGCAGGACGCGCAGAGGCTCGAGCGGGTCGAGGTGACCGGTTCGGCCATCAAGCGCAGCCAGGTCGAGGGGCCGGTGCCGGTGCAGGTGGTGACCCGCAAGGACATCGAGCGGACCGGCGCGTCGACGATCAACGAGCTGATGAAATCGATCATGTCGCTCGACATCTTCGACGACGGCGAGCTGTCCTCGGGCACGCCGGTCGGCTCGGGCACTGCCATCGTCTTCATGCGCGGCCTCGCCGAGACCAATGTGCTGGTGCTGCTGAACGGCCGCCGGCTGCCGATCAATGCGCTGTACGACTCCTCGGGGGCGGGCGCCGCGGTCGACGTCAACTCCATCCCGCTCGCCGCGATCGAGCGCGTGGAGATCCTGAAGGACGGCGGTTCGGCGATCTATGGCGCCGATGCGGTGGCCGGCGTCGTCAACTTCATCACCCGCAAGAGCTACACCGGCTTCGAGCTGCGCGCCGGCTACGGCATTTCCAGCCGCGGCGACGGCGAGGAGCGCAAGGCCGGCCTGTCGGCCGGCTTCGGCTCGCTGGCGGCCGACGGCTACAACGTGTTCGCCGGCCTCGACCTGTTCAAGCGCGACCCGATCCAGCGCAGCGACCGCGACATGTCCAGTTCGGCCGATTTCCGGCGGTTCGGCGGGCCCGACAGCCGCAGCATCTTCGCGCCCACCGGCAACTATGTCGATGCCGACTTCATCCCCATTCCTGGCGCCTACGTGCGACCCTGCCCGCCGGCGCAGATCGGTGCCGACGGCCTGTGCCGCTACGACTTCAATGCCAGCCTGCTGAGCGCCTACAACGGTGCCGATCGGCTCAGCGGCATGCTGCTGGGCACGGTGCAGCTGACGCCCGGTCTCCAGGGCTTCGCCGAGGTGCTGGCCTCGCGCTCGCGCGACACCTTCGTGGGCCATCCCGCGCCCGACTACTTCCTCGACGGCAACGGCGACTTCTTCGTCGGCCGTTTCATGCAGGGCGGGCCGCGCCTGACCCAGCGCACGGCCAACCTGCTGCAACTGTCGACCGGGCTCGAGGGCACGCTCGGCGAGGTCGAGTGGAAGGTCGATGTCGGCCAGGGCCGCAGCCGGGTCGTCAACGACGACCGCAACTATTTCACCTATGCCGGCGTCGACCAACTCGACGCCAGCTCGCTCAACAACGACCCGGCGCTGGTCGAGTCGCTGAAGGTGCGACCACGCCGCGAGGGCGAGTCGAAGATTCTGTTCGCCAACGGCAAGCTGACCGGCGAACTGCTGCAGATGCCGGCCGGCCCGCTGTCCTATGCGGTCGGCACTTCGGTCTGGAAGGAGTCGATCGTCGACACGCCGGATGCGCTGTCGCAGGCCGGAGAGATCGTCGGCAGCATCCAGCAGGCGGCCGTCGATGCCGAGCGCAAGGCCTACGCGTTCTTCACTGAGCTCAACGTGCCGGTGACGCCTCAGCTCGAAGGGCAGGTGGCGTTGCGCTACGACCATTACCCCAGCGCCAGCAAGACCAGCCCCAAGCTGGCCGCGCGCTACCTGTTCACGCCGGCCTTCAGCACCCGGGCCTCGTACACCGAGAGCTTCCGCATGCCGAGCCTGAAGCAGCTCTACGGCGCGCGCGAGAGCGGCGCCGCCGACTTCACCAACGACACGCTGTGCGCCGCCTTCGGCCAGCCGGCCGGCTGCACGCTGTCGGGCTTCTTCGCCAACGGCTCCAACCCGCGTCTGCAGCCGGAGAAGGGCCGCACCTACAACCTCGGCTTCGTGCTGTCGCCAGAGGGGGGATTCAATGCCACGCTCGACATCTGGCAGATCAAGATCGCCGACCAGATCAACACGCCGACCGTCGACCAGGCCATCGCGGCCGGCAAGTTCGCCCAGGACGCGCAGGGCCGCATCGTCGTCGACACCGACCTGCAGAACTTCTCGAAGGCCCGGGTGCAGGGGCTGGACCTGCAGCTCGAGCAGCGCCTCGGCAGCGCGGGCGCCGGCAGCTTCACGCTGCGCAACGACACGGCCTACTACCTGAAGCAGGAGCGGCAGGACGGGCCGGGCCAGCCCTGGCAGGACCTGAAGGAGACCTACGCCGCGCCGAAGTGGCGCAACCTCTTCAGCGTGACCTGGGAGCTGGCGACCTGGGCCAACACCCTGGCGCTGCGCTCGACCGGCGGCTTCTACGACACCGACGAGCCCGATCCTGCGCCCGGCACCCGCAAGGTGGCCGCCCACCACGAGGTCGACTGGGTGTCCGGCTTCACCGGCCTGAAGAACCTGCGCCTCGACTTCGGCATCCGCAACCTGTTCGACCGCATGCCGCCGTTCAGCGTGACCAACGCCTCCGACGGCCGCTACTCCCAGCTCGGCTTCGCCGAGCTGTACACCAACCGGGGGCGCTTCTTCTTCCTGAATGCGAGCTACGAGTTCAATTGAACCGTCGAAGTCGTCGTGCAATTCGAGCTGCCAGCTTGTCAGCGATATCGAAAGCGAAACGACAGCTCGACGACGATGCTGCCAGGGACGATCGAGGAAAGGTGCTCCGTCGATCCATGGCATGAATGTTGTATGAGAATTTGAAAAATTCTCTTACGACGTCCGATGAACGAACTGACCCGGATCAAAACCAGGAGCGCCTCCCTCGACGCACGGCGTATGCTTTTGGCCGACCGGCAGCCCGCCGGGTTTCATAATCGCATCCGCTCACGAAGCGCTGTTCCGCCCGCTGACCCCGTGGGCCCGCGATGAGTCGTTCCTGCGAGCGGCATCGTCCCCCCGCGACAATCTCGTTTCAACGCACGCCTCCCGGAGATTTCATGATTCGTTGCTTTCGTGGCCGTTCGGCTATCGCCTTGCTGGGGACGTTCGCCTTGGCCCTGCTGATGGCCGGGACGGCCCTGACGCCTTCGGTCGTTCATGCCCAGGCGGTGGTGCCCAGCGAGCCGGCGGCCTCCGCGGCCGTCGTCCCTGCGGCGGCCGCGCCAGCACCGGCGGCGGTGGTCGAGAACCCCTATGGCCTGGAGTCGCTGTGGCGAACCAGCGATGGCGTCGCGAAGGCCGTGCTGCTGATTCTGGTCGTGATGTCGATGGGCAGTTGGTACATCATCGTCGTCAAGTTCATCGAGCAGGCCAGGCTCAACCGCCAGGCCAAGCTGGCCGCCAAGAGCTTCTGGAGCGCCGGCAGCGTGCGGCAGGGGGCCGACACGCTGGAGCCGACGAGCCCGTTCCGCTTCATCGCCGAGGCCGGCCTCGAGGCGACCAAGAAGCACGGCGGCCTGTTCGAGCACGTGGACCTGAACAGCTGGGTCACGATGTCGATCCAGCGCGCGATGGAGCGCGTGCAGAGCCGCCTGCAGGACGGCCTGGCGTTCCTGGCCACCGTGGGTTCTACCGCGCCCTTCGTCGGTCTGTTCGGCACGGTCTGGGGCATCTACCACGCCCTCACCGCGATCGGCGTGGCCGGGCAGGCCTCGATCGACAAGGTGGCGGGCCCGGTGGGCGAGGCCCTGATCATGACGGCCATCGGCCTGGCGGTCGCCGTGCCGGCGGTGCTGGGCTACAACTGGCTGGTGCGTCGCAACAAGGGCTCGATGGAAGAAGTGCGCGCCTTCGGCAACGACCTGCACTCGGTGCTGCTCGCCACGAGCCGCGCCCCGGCCAAGGCCTGAGCGATGGCGATGAGCGTCGGCCCCGCGGGAGGGGACGAGGACGAGGTCGTCTCGGCGATCAACACCACGCCGCTGGTCGACGTGATGCTGGTGCTGCTGATCATCTTCCTGATCACCATCCCGGTCGTCACCACCTCGATCCCCGTCACGCTGCCGAAGGAGACGATCCAGGTCCGCGAGAGCAAGCCCGAGAACGTGATCATCTCGGTCGACGCCGGCGGCGCGATGTACTGGTACGACAGCCGCGTGCCGAACGCGAACGCGCTGGTCGAGCGGCTCAAGAAGGTGGCGGCGATGAAGCCGCAGCCCGAGGTGCAGATCCGCGGCGACCTTGCGGCACGCTACAACGCGGTCGGCAAGGTGGTCTACGCCTGCCAGCGCGCCGGCATCACCAAGGTGTCGTTCATCACCGAGCCGCCGCCGCGCGGCGGTTGACGCAGGAGCCTTTCGACCATGGCCATGAGCCCGCTGGGCGCCGACGCCGGCAACGAGCCCGAGCTGATGATGGAGATCAACACCACGCCGCTGATCGACGTGATGCTGGTGCTGCTGATCATGCTCATCATCACCATCCCGATCCAGCTGCACGCGGTCAAGCTCGACATGCCGGTCGGCCCGCCACCGCCGCAGGTCGTGCCGCCGCAGGTGATGAAGATCGACATCGATGCCAACGATGCGATCTTCTTCAACGCCGAGCCGGTCGCCAACGTCGTCGAGGCCGAGCGCCGGCTGCAGGCCATGGCGGCACTGCCGCTGGAGGCGCAGCCCGAGCTGCACCTGCGGCCCGACCGGCTCTCGAAGTACAGCACCGTGGCCGGCGTGATGGCCGCGGTGCAGCGCAACGGCCTCACCAAATTCGGCATCGTCGGCAGTGAACAGTTCATCGAATAGCGTCGCGGCCGGCCCGCTGCACGCCGGGGCCCGGAGTCCGTTGGCATGGACCTGAGCTTCGAACGTCAGCCGCCGTCGCGGCGCTTCGTCGGCTTCGTCGTCGTGGCGGTGCTGCACGTCTTCATCTTCTATGCGCTGGTGTCGGGTCTGGCCCGCAGCGTGGTCGAGGTGGTCCGCAAGCCGCTCGAGGCGAAGATCATCGCGGAGCTCCCTCCGCCGCCGCCGCCTCCGCCGCCCCCGCCGCCGCCCAAGGAGATCCGGAAGCCTGCGCCACCACCGAA
>NZ_AZSN01000167.1:0-7747 GCF_000576225.1 Methylibium sp. T29-B
GCGCGCACAGTACTGCAAGTTTCCGGAGGGGTCGAGGTCATACTCCTTGCTCGCGTAGAGTGACACATCGTGTCGCCCCCAGCTCAGCGTATGCGCCGCGAACATCTCGAGAGCTGACGTAGGCTCTGGGAAAGGATTGCCGCCGATCCACGGCTTGCCTTCAGTTGTCACGATATTTCCCGTAGCGTCGAACCGCGCTTTGCCACGATTGCGCGCCGTCGCCTCCAGATACGGTAGCGGATTCAAACGACTTAGGTCCGTCGTGGTCGGCGCCAGCACCAGCTTGCGCCCCATCGTTGAGATCTGCCGAAAGCGGACAGGGTCTAGCAGATCCTTCACTAGTGCTACGTTGGTCGCATCGATCACGTCACCGGATTTGAGCTTTCCTTTTGAATAGACCTCAATCGATAGCAGCTCGTCTGGGTAAGCTGCCGCGACTGAACCAGTCCGCAGGAAAGCGCCCCATGCCGAACCCAACACGCCGGCACGCAGAAGCCCCTTGCTAGTAGCATCAAGGAAGGCTCTACGGCTGTAATCGCGATCGAAACGCAAGAGGTGCGCCATGAACTATCCGTGTAGGCCGCTGCAACGGCATTGAGGCAATTTACAAACAAAAAAGCACCGGCTGCGCAAGCGGCCGGTGCAAGTCGCAGTCGAATCCCGACCCCCTGCTGCGAGGCTGGATCGACTCACACCATGACTAGACACTCAGAACTGATAGGCCACACGCGCAAAGATCTCGTTGTTGTGCTGCAGGCCATCGACAAAGTCGCGATACTCGCCCTTGTGCTGTGAGTACACCGCGTTGAGATACAGGTCCGCTTGGACCGACTTGGTAGGCTTCCATCGCACACCTGGCTGCATGTACCAGCCACCCTTGGTATCGGTCAAGATCGCGAAATCGAAACGATACTCAAGCGTTGGCGAAGGCTGCTGCAACGCCAGCGCGAGCGCATTGAATCCACCAGACTGCCCCTTCGGCGCCTCTCCAGGGGTGTTGTCCACTCCTCCCAAGTACCGACCAAACAGATCGCTTCGCGACTTATGGAGCCACTGCGCTACAAAGTATGTAGCCGGAAAGGTACTACTGAACTTGTGATACTTCTCCAGAATGAGTGCGAACTGATACTCATCCTTCTTGATGTAATCACCCAACGTCGGATTGGTGAATCGCTTGTCTGGCGTGTACGAGAACTCAAACCGCCCAATCAGCTGATCGAGCAGAGAATCTTGCTCGCCTGAGAAGACTCGATTGATCCCACCGCCGAACACAGATTCGCGCTTGTACTCCCGACTGATCCAGCCACGCAGCGGGCCAGCGACACTCGGCGTGAAGAAGGTGTCCAGAATGCACTCAGCGGCAGCTCTACTTCCGATCTGGAAGTTGCCAAGCTCAGCGCGCGAAGCACCGCACGTCGTTGCCAGACCCACCAGACCGTACGGATCTCCGTTCGTGCCGATGAAGTTCATGGAGGTCGCCACAGCCTCAAAGCCGTTCAGCCGCGAGTTGGCCGCCCCCTTGAACCACTCCGCCGAGCTATAGACACCGGTTGGGTTCATCGCAAACGCGGTGCCTGGAAGCGTTCCGGGGCCTTTGGCGGCTGACCACTTGTACACGCCGTCCGGATTGATTCGATTGATGGCAAAAGCCTGGTAGCCGAAGCCGCCGGCCTCCCCCTTCAACCGAAATCCGACATTCCACTTGTTCTTAACTTCGTCGTAACCAGGCCGCTGATCGACAGTGAACTGATCCTGGACGAGGTTGTACGCAGTCTCACCGTTCGGCAGGAGAGTGGGCGCGAAGCGCTGCACGAACCCGTCGACGTCCGTTGTCTCATTAACACGGTAGTTCGCACGTAGACCGAGCGACGAGCGACGCGTGTCGGAGTACTCTTCTGCGGCAACACCAAACAAGTGCCCCCGGAGATCCAGTCCATTCGGCTGGTCAGCTACTCGGAAGAAAAGTGCTTCACCCCAAGCGATCTGCTGATTTCCGGCGCGGATCCACAGTGGCCCATTGTTGTAGTCGACATAGAACGCCGGCAGATCGATAAGCGCGCGGTCGTTCGCGTAAGCCAGCGGGCCACCGGCAGTGCCGCCGAACTGTTGCCTAAAGCTACTACCGGAGTTGAAGTCGCCCGAACCAGTACTGAGACCACCGACTGTACGCGTTCCGTAGATGTTGTCGACTACTCGTGTCTCGTCCAGAATTCCGCGAACCTTGATCGTTGCCTTCAAAGATTCGGAGAGCTTGCCGTCGAAATTGAGATCGATCCGCGTCGCGAACCAGTTGATGTGAGCGTCTTCCTTGAAGGCTGCCGGCCGCGTCAGAGTCGATCCCGGGGCAGCCAGCGCACTGTGATTTGTGTACGTAATGCCATTCTGTTCATTGCCGTACTGGTTATTGTTGTTCTGATCGTCGGTTGTCTTTACCGCTAGTTCTTGACGAACGAAGCCGGAAACCGCCCACTCTGCCGCATGAGCAGAGCTGACTAGAGCCAGCAACGCCGCTGCAGCAACTGCGTTTCGCTGCAAGATTCTTGTGCCGTTTTCACTCACGATGTTTGTCTCCTAGTTTTAGTCAAAGATCAAGTTCAAGAATCGATCCGCCTGCTCCAACCGCAATCAGGCGTCGCCTCCCACCCGTCTGTTCGCTAACCGCCAGGGCCTGATACCAGGTGTTGCGCACCAGCTTCGAGTTCACCGTGTTCCACGTCGCGCCGCCATCTCGGCTGATCACAACTGCATTAATTCCGCTCGCTATCACCTCTCCATGAGGTGTCGCACTTATCCCAGTCAAGATGGCGTTTGTTCCAGTCTTCAACGATTCCCACGTAGTACCGCCGTCGGAGCTGCGCAGAATTGCGCCGCTTTGCCCGCTGGCATACATCTTTCGACCGTCGGCGACGAAAAGACCAAACAGCGAGCGCTCGCCCTTGTGCAACGTCTTCCATGGGGCACCATCGCTGGCGCGCAAGACGAGCTCAAACTCGCCAATAGCAGTCGCGGTTCCGCCTTCATCGACGTGAACACCGTAAAGATGCGGCTCAGCACCGTCCTCCGTGATACCGCTCCAATCAACGGTCTGAACTGCCCAAGACTGCCCCCAGTCAGTCGACTTCAGAATGGTTCCGAAGGCACCTACGGCGTAAGCAACGCCGTGGCGATTGACGTCCACCGCTAACAGGCGCGACTTGGTCACGGACGCTGCTTCTTTCCACGTCTTGCAATCCGCCGCGACGTACACCAATCCGGTCTGCCCGACAGCAATGCATCTGCCTTCCCGCATCGCGATGGCCATCAGCGCAAGGTGCTTCATCGGAAAGGGCTGCGCCTGCCACGTCGCACCGCCGTCGCTCGTGCTCAGCACATTGCCGAATGCCCCTACGGCAATGCCTTTTCCCCCCTCAAACGTTACGTCGTAGAGCGCATCGTGCGCCGTACCGTGGCGAAGCAACTTGGCTCCAGGAGATGAGCCTAACGGCGCTGCAAGCGCTGGAGCAGCCAATGCTGCTGCCGCAGCGGGCATCCCACCATCGGCATACGCGGCCGATGGGATGACCCCACTGCAGAGCAACGCGGAGGCCGCTGCGAGCCGAATGAGCAGCGCGCTAGGCTGAACCAGGCTACAACGAGCGATGCATCGCTCGCCTTGACGACGCGCCGACATGCTCAAGTCCCCAGACGCTGCAGCGCTTGCTCGGTCAAGTACTTCTCGTAGAACCCCTCAACGTTGTAGCCTTGCGTGAAGCCGCCGGTGATGCTCTTGGCTTGCTCAAACCGCGTCATCCGCCCATCCTGCACGTTGTGGAACATGCACGCGGTCCAAGACCAAGCAGTGTGCTTGCCATCCATCAACTTCTTGTCGCCCTTCTCGTAGAGACTGAAATGCGTCTCCAGCGACTTGAAGAGTTCGCCACGACGGTCATACGTGGCATACGCAATGAACATCATGTTGCGCACATCGACCCACACTCGCTTCTTGCTGACAGGGGCACGCGGGAATCCGACGGGCTCTGCTTCAAAGATCACGACATCAGGGCACAGCTCCATGTTTGCGTCATAGAACGTAAGGCCCTTGGGGCCACCGTGCACGGGTCGCTCCCAATTCGGATGATCCCCATACCACGTTTGCGAGACCCCGCCCAACAGAGGACCGCGGCCGACAATCTTGTAGTTCCCCCAAGTGAGCATTGGGTCGCCGGACGCCCACGCATCCGAGAGATAGAAGTTGATGCCGGCAGCAATCGGCTCGAACCGTTGGTTCGTCGGGAACTTTCGTACACGCTTGAACGCCGGCAGATAGCCCACCAACTCCGGGAACTTGCGTTGGTCGTAGTACCAAGTACTGAGATAGCTAGTTCCTCTTGAGTCGCTCGGCGCGGTGAAGAGGACCGTATTGAAGCGAAGCTTGTCCTCCGCACCAGGAAACACCTTGCCATCAACACGTGACTGGGTGTTCTGCTCGATCCAGACGAAATCGTACTGATAGCTAAGCGAACCATCAGGAGCAACTTCCTGGTCTCGCATACAGTAGAGCGAATTGTCGTGGCGCCCCCAAGAAAGCGTCAGATTCGCAGCCACCTCGGCTCCCGTCTTCGCATCGGGGAACGGATTACCACCAATCCATGGCTTGCCATCCAGCGTGACGATGTTTCCGTCCGCATTGAGCTTGGCTTTACCCTGGTTCCGCAGAGTAGCTTCAAGATGCTCATACGGGTACATCCTCGTCACATCTCGCGTAGTCGGCACGATCTTGATCTTCCGACCCATCTTCTTGATCTGCATGTACGCGACTGGGTCGAGCAGATCTTTAACAATGTCGACATTTTCGGCAGTAACGAAGTCGCCAGTTTTGACCTTCCCCTTCGACCAGGCATCTACCGACAACAATTCGTCGGGGTACGCCTTGGTGATATCCGCGGAGTTCCCGATCATCGGCCATAGAGGCCCCAGAACGCCGGCTGTCGCGATCCCTTTCGCGGTCTGCTCCAGGAAGAAGCGACGGCTAAAATCGTGGTCATACTTTCTGATATGCATAGTTGTCTCCTACGTTGTTTTCACGAACAGCAATCTTCAAGCATCGCGCATGAAGGTTAAGCAGGAACCGCAATCTGCGGTCTTTTCTCTACGGACTCCGATAGTCCCGTCATGTCGCTGTCTAGGAACCTCGGCCTAATCAGGTAGACCAGCAGCGGAAGAAGAATCAGAGCCAAGACCATGTTGATGAACATCACGATCACGAGAAGCAGCCCCATATCAGACAAGAACTTCAGCTCGGAAAGGAAGTACCAAGGAAGAAGACCAATAGTCATCAATGCCGCAGTAAAGAAAATCGCCTTTCCGCAGGTTGCAAGCGATATCCGGATAGCTGCACCAACATCCTTCTTTGCCGCGCCTTGGTACTCTTCGCAGATTCTGGTGAGCAGGTAAATTCCGTAGTCGATGCCAACACCAATCCCAATAGCAAGAATTGGGAGCGTGTTCACATCGAGGCCGAGCCCTGCGAGCGACATCGCGGCCGTTAGCATGGTGTTGGCCAGGTTTACGGGGATCAGAAGTAGCAATCCAGCGACAATCGATCGGTAGGCCAATGAGCACCCAATCAGGATGACAAGATTCAGTGCGCCAATGATTCGTGACTCGTAGCGCACCACCGTGTCGTTAATAGATTGCTGCAGCGCAATCGTTCCAGATGCCAAGCGAACTCGGAAGTTTGGATGCTCAGCTCCGATTTTCTCTACACATGCGTTTGCCTGCTTTAGAGCGTTGTCTACCGTATGCTGCTTGTTGTTCGCGTACCAGAGAGAAACAGTCGCGTTACGCTGCTCAAAGTCAGAGACATTCAGGAATGCCTTGGCATTTGTTCCAGCCATAAGCCTGTGACAGCAGCAGCCACAGCTGAGTCTTCGTTGTCGAGAGGCGCCCACTTTGGGTTGCCCCCGTTGAAAACTCGATTCGCCTCTGGCACGAGATCGGCGAAGGACAGCGTAGCCGTAGGTGGGTTTGGGCTTGCCTCCAAGCACTGCTGCAGATCGCGCATCGCAGTGATGGTTCCCGTTTGGCGGACGATACGGGCGCCACCCGTACCTTCGAAGACGACCTCCATCGTCATTGATCCAGGAAAATTTCTATTGATCTCGCGAACCGCAGCATTGAACTTTGACTCGTAACGCAGCAGATTCGTCCCTTCCACCGGGTTCCCGACTGGAATACGGAGCATGAAGTAGATCGAAACTGCAGTGATAGCGATGAACACTGCTGCGGTGTATCGCGCGGCACTCCCGTGAGCCAGGCCAGCAAAAACTTTCAGCGTGTTCTGCATGCCACGCTGAAGTGGTCCACTTTTTCCGTCGCTGCCGAGGACGTGCGACAGGTTCTTCGGTCGAGGCAGCAAACTCAGAACAATCGGCGTCAAGAAGACACTGCACGGGACGAGATTCAGAGCCCATAGCCCAGTGAACAGTGCGAAGCGCTCCATTGCTGGGATCGGCGCGAGCGCGACAAGCAGTAGACCGCACACATCGGTGAAGATCCCCAGAGTACCGGGCGCAACAAGAGAAACAAGCGAAAGCTCAGCGGCCCTACGCTGCTCGTAGCCGTCGTGTAGCAACTCGTAGTAGCGTTCGGTAGCCTGCACGCAATGGCTGAAGCAGCGCGCGATGAGCATCAACGGCACGACCATCAGCAATGGCTCGACAGGAAGCCCAAGCCAACCGACGAGACCGAACCCCCAGATCGTTGATACGGAGCTCACAATCAGCGGACCAACGATGCCCGACAAGTTGCGCATGTGCAGCGCCAGCATCACGAACATGAGGAGCAGCGTGAGACCGAAGATCTCAGCCGTGTTCTCACCAAAGGCGTAGATCCATCCCGTCATTACCGGAAAGCCGGCGACGTGAATCTCATGCTGGCTGTCCTGCTCTTTCTTGACGATCTCTTGAATGAAATCGAACGCCTTTCCGTAGTCGAGGTTGTTCTCGATGAATGTGGCGTTGATGAGAGTTGCCGTGTGATCAGACGAAACAAGGAACGTAGTGGCAGCCGCCGACTCCCCGACTCGGCGCCGGATCTCGGCCAAGTCTGCATCCGACTTGGGCGGCTCTTCATCCATGATCGGATTCGAGAAGATCCCGTCAGGAGTAACGACCGTGTACCGAGCTTTAGACGATGCAATCGACAAGATCTGGTCATGGTCGACGCCAGGCGCTAGGTCGATCTCGCGTGATAGACGCCAAACCTTATCCAGCGTGTCAACCTGAAAGACGTCCTTGCCATCTGTGCGCTTGACCATCAGCGTGACGGTCAGGGGACTGCCAAAGTTCGGGTGGTCTTTGAAGACCTTGACGAAGGGGTGATCCTTAGGAAAAAGGTCTGAGAAGATCGTCTTGATCTCAACCTTGGCCATGCCAACAGCAAAGAACGCTGTGATCAATGCCATAACAAACAGAATTGGCCATCGGTATCCCAGCGTGAACCGGGCGATCCGGTGTCTCAGGTCATCTTTACCCATCACATCCTCAAGAAGCTTGGCAACGCCGGCGAATCTCTCTGCTCGGATCGGAGCACCGCTTTGGCGCCGATCTACTCATCGTCCCATCGGGCGGTCGATCACGCCCCCCTCGAAGGTGAGGTTAAGGGGGGGAATGGGGAGGCGACGCGACCCGCATCGACCTGGTCACTGCGGTTGATCTCCGCGTCGCGAACGAACGGACCAAGGCGCCGGTATCGGTTGGTTGAGGAC
>NZ_AZSN01000168.1:0-7733 GCF_000576225.1 Methylibium sp. T29-B
GCGCGCACACACGGTAGCTGGGCCGCACGTCAGGAATGCGTGCCGGCGCCATCTACTAGACCTAGAGAACGGGTCGGCCCGTGGTCTGCGGTTCGATCATGAGGCGGCCTCTTATGCCTTCGAGTTCTTCGAGGGAATCCTTCGGCTCTCAGAAGGTCAGTTCGACGGCAAGCCATTCGAGCTTCACCCCAGCCAGGCATTCATCGTAGGTTCGCTGTTCGGCTGGAAGCGGCAGGACGGCACCAGACGCTTTAGGCGCGCCTACATCGAGCAGGGCAAGGGAAACGGCAAGTCCCCCTTGGCCGGCGGCATCGGCTTGCTGGGTATGGTTTCCGATGGTGAGGCCGGCGCCCAGGTCTATGCCGCTGCCGCGAAGCGAGAGCAGGCCGGCATTCTGTTCGCTGACGCGGTGAAGATGGTCAAGCAGTCCCCGGCGCTCAAGAAGCGGGTGGAGTTTTCGGGCGGCCCTGGGCGAGAGTTCAACATCGCCCACCACCCTAGCGGCAGTTTCTTCCGGCCTGTATCACGGGATACCGGGAAGACCGGCTCAGGGCCTCGTCCGTACTTCGTCCTCGCTGATGAAGTCCATGAGCTGCCGGACCGCAAGATCATCGAGATGCTGGAACGCGGCTTCAAGTTCCGCCGCCAGCCGCTCCTGTTCATGATTACGAACAGCGGGTCGGATCGGAACTCTGTTGCCTGGGAAGAGCATGAGCACGCGGTCAAGGTGGCCGCAGGGCATACCGAAGCGGTCAACGATCCCAGCTTTGTCGGTGAGCCACTAGATGACACGACCTTCAGCTACGTCTGCGCTCTCGACGACGGAGACGACCCGCTCAACGACCCGACGTGTTGGGTTAAGGCCAACCCGCTTCTTGGCGTCACGATCACCGAGGGCTACCTGTCCGAAGTGGTTGCTCAGGCAAAGGCGATACCTGGTCAGCTAAACGGCATCCTCCGACTGCACTTCTGCATCTGGACGGATGCTGAAACCGCATGGATGACCAGAACGACACTTGAGCCGGCACTTGCGGAGTTCGACCCGCAGATCCACGCTGGCAAGAAGGTCTATTGCGGTCTGGATCTCTCGCAGAACCGTGACATCACGGCCAAGGCGTCGGTTGTTCAGACCGGAGTGACGGCCGACAACAAGCCGCTATTCGATGCATGGATCGAGGCGTGGACTCCGGGCGACACCATCAAGGCCAGAGAGCTTCGCGACAAGCTGCCCTACACAGTCTGGCGAGATCAGGGCTACATCCAGGCCCCGGCAGGCGAGAACATCAATTATCGACAGGTCGCTCAGGCCCTGTCGGAGGATGCTGGACGCTTCGCCATCCAGATGGTCGCTTACGACCGGTATGCCTTCAAGCGCTTCGAAGAGGACGCCAAGGAAATCGGCTTGTGCCTGGAATTCGTGGAACACCCCCAGGGTGGCACCAAGAAGGGCCAGCCGACCGAAGCAATGAAGAAGGCCGCGGAGCGACGTGGCGAGAAACCGGAAGGTCTTTGGATGCCCGGCTCGCTCCGTTTACTCGAAGACGCGCTCCTTGAGGGCCGGATTCGCATCAAGAAGAACCCCGTCCTGGTGTCCGCAATGATGTCTGCGGTGACTGAAGAGGACCGCTGGGGCAACCACTGGCTAGCCAAGACGCGATCGATCAACAAGATCGATGCGGCCGTTGCTTTGTGCATGGCGATAGGCGCGGCCGTATCAACGAGCGTGCCAGTCAGGCGCCTCGTCCTCGCGACGGCCGGCTGATGGCCTGCAAGTGCGTAGACCGCCAAAGGTGGCTGGTCGAGAAGCTCTGTAAGCGAGGACTCACAAGACTGTGCGAGAGGGCAAAAGCTCGACTGGCAAAAATGGAAGCGAGACAGTGATGGAACTACAGCGCGCCTATTCCGCGTTTGAGGTGAAGGCGATCGACGGAGACCGGAGAACATTCTCTGGATGGGCCACGACGCCATCTATGGATCGAGCTGGTGACACCATCAATCCGCTCGGCGTTACCTTCCGGAACCCGCTTGCTCTGCTGCACGGACATAGACATGACTTGCCAATAGGCACGGTCAAGTTCAAGACACCTACCAAGCGCGGGATCGAGTTCGACGCTGAGATCCCTGTCGTCGGCGACGAGTACGGCTCCCTCAAGGATCGAGTGAATACGGCGTGGGGCGAGCTGAAATTCGGCCTCGTGCGCGCTGTAAGCATTGGCTTCAAACCGATCAAGTACGCATTCACGGACGACGGCGTCGACTATCAAGAGGTTGAGGTTTACGAACTCTCTACGGTGTCGATTCCTGCGCTTCCTGATGCCGTCATCACCGCCGTCAAGTCGATGGCTGGTGGGGCGCTCCCGCAAGACGTTATCAATCAGATCAAGGCGCTGGAATTCAGTGCCCGGAAATCAGGTCCGGTGTCGCTCATCAAGCGAGCCGGCAATCAAGAACTCAACGGAGCCGTTCGACTGACCCGCTCCCGATGAACTGATCGCCGTCTGCCTTTGACAGCAGGCCGCTAGATCACCCAGCCAAGCCGCCCTAGAGGCGGCTTTTTCATTTGCAGAACCGCCCTTGTGGCGGTTTTTTCGTTTCTGAAAGGACACGTCATGAAGACGTTCGCTGAACAAGTTGTCGACCTGAAGTCGACCCGTGAAGTCAAGGCCGACGCGATGAAGGCCGTCGCCCAGAAGTCGATCGACGAAGGCCGTTCGATGAACACCGCCGAAGCCGAAGAGTTCGACACCCTCGAAGGTGAGATCAAGCGCATCGACGCCGATGTCGCCCGCCTGTCGCGCGTCGCCGAGATGGATAAGCTGACGGCCAAGGCCGTTGACGCTTCGGACAAGTCGGAGCAGCTCACCAAGGGTGCCCTCGATCGCCAGCCGCTCCAGCTCAAGACCGTTGAGAAGCTGGAGCCCGGCATCGCCTTCGCGCGTTACGCCATGTGCCTGACCAAGGCCAAGGGCAACCACGCCCTGGCGTTCCAGATGGCCGAGCGTCACTACCCGCACACCGAAGCCGTCGTCAAGACGCTGAAGGCGCAGTCGGAAGGCGCGAACCTGCGCGAGATGATGCAGATCAAGGCGACCGTGGCCGCCGGCACCAGCATCGACTCGACCTGGGCCGGCCCGCTGGTCTACGCGCAGACGTTCATGGGCGACTTCATCAGCTACCTGCGTCCGCGCACCCTGATCGGTCAGGCTCAGTTCCGCCCCGTCCCGTTCAACGTCCGCATCGGTGGTCAGACCTCCGGCGGCACGGCGGGTTGGGTTGGTCAGGGCAAGGCCAAGCCTGTGACGAAGTTCGATTTCAACGCGACCACGGTGCCGTTCACCAAGGTTGCCGCGATCTCGGTCATCACGCAGGAACTGGCCCGCTTCTCCGATCCGTCGGCCGAAGCCCTGGTGCGTGACTCGCTGGCGGATTGCGTCATCGCTCGCGTGGACACCGACCTGTTCGATCCGGACGTGGCTGCGGTTGCCAACGTGTCGCCGGCCGGCCTGCTGAACGGCGTCTCGCCGGTCGCTGTGGCGGGGAATTCGATCGACTACGTGGACCCGAACACGGTTCGTTGCGCGATCGCTGCCCTGTGGGCTCCGTGGGACTCGACCAACATCGGTGCCCGCCCGGCCTACTACACGACCCCGGCTGTCGCCCGCATGCTCGCGCTGTCGCGTGAGCCCCTTGGTAACGCTGCTTTCCCGGGCGTGACGATGACCGGCGGCACCTTGGACGGCGTGCCCCTGCGGGTCTCGCAGTACCTGGCGAACAACGGCGGTTCGGGTGGTGCTCCGTTCATCCTCGTGGATGAAGCGGAAATCTACCTGGCCGACGATGGCTCGGTGACCCTGGACGCTTCGGACGTGGCCTCGATCCAGATGGACGACGCACCGACCAACAGCTCCAGCACGACCGTGGCCGCGACTTCGCTGGTCTCCATGTGGCAGACGAACAGTGTCGCATTTAGGGCGGAAAGATTCATCTGGTGGGGTGCTCGCCGTTCGGGCGCTCTGCAGTGGATCGACGGCTTCCCGACGACCTGCTGATGAACGGAGGGGCTTCGGCCCCTCCTTTTCTGGAGAACAGATGAAGGTCACACCGATCAAGAAGTTCGGCGCCTACGTGCCGGGCGACCAATTCGACTTGCCGGAGAAGGCTGCTGCCTTGCTCATTCGTGCAGGTATGTTGCGAGCTGCTGATGTCGAGCCTGCTGCTCCACGGCAAAAGCGCCAGTACCGCCGTCGCGATCTACAGGCGCAAGCGTGAAAATCTTCGGGCTGGAGATCACCAAGGCGATGACGCCTGTTCCGACGATGCGCAATGTATGGCGCGTCATCAGCGAACCGTTCTCCGGCGCATGGCAGATGAACGTCGATGAGAAGGTGGGCGACCTCACGACCTACCCGACCCTCTACGCCTGCATCTATCGCATTTCCTCCGACATCGGAAAGCTCCCGTTCCGCCTGCGTCAGCGTGACGAGGCCGGCATCTGGTCCGATGTCCCCAGTGCTGCTTACGATCCCGTTCTGAGAAAGCCAAACGGCTTCCAGACCGCAGGGCAGTTCCGCGAATACTGGCTTCTCACGAAGCTGATTCAGGCAATGCCTACATCCTCAAGCGCCGCGACAACCGCGGCGTCGTGACCCAGCTCTACATCCTCGATCCGTGCCGGGTCATGCCGATGGTGTCGGACGCTGGGAACGTCTACTACCAACTCCAAACGGACGCGCTGAACACGCTTCCGAACGGCTACCCGGCCGAGAACCTGATCGTCCCCGCGAGCGAGATCATCCACGACCGCTGCATGACGATCCATCACCCGCTGATCGGTGTTCCTCCGCTGTCTGCTGCCTACTGGCCGGCGCTGAAGAACATGAAGATCCTCCGTAGTGCAACGGAGTTCTTCGCGAACAACGCCCAGCCTGGAGGCCTCCTGACAGCCCCTGCGGGGATGACCGAAGACGATGCGAAGGCAGTGCAGACCTATTGGGACCAGAACTTCAACGGCACCAAGTCTGGCAAGGTCGCAATCATCGGTGCGGACATGCGGTTCACGCCGTTTGCGATGAAGTCCATCGACTCACAGATGGTCGAGCAGATGCGCTATTCGGACGAGCAGATCTGCCAGCCGTTCGGCATCCCTCCTTTCAAGGTCGGCATCGGGACCATTCCTCCCGGCTTGGGTGTGGATGGACTGAACCAGCTCTATTACGCCGACGCCCTGCAGACCCACATCGAGCACATGGAAAGCCTGCTGGATGAAGGTTTGAAGATTGCGGCGCCAAGAGGCATTGAGCTAGACCTTGACCCGCTTCTGAGAATGGACGAGGCCAAGCGCGCAGAAGTCGAAACCAAGCTGGTCGCCGGCAAGATCAAGACGCCGGACGAAGGCCGCGCGCGTTTCAATCTTGCCTCGACTGGCGGCGGCGGGGCACTCTACGGACAGCACCAAGATTATCCGCTGGCAATGCTTGAGAACAGGGGATCCTGGGATCCGAACATGATTCAGAACCAGCCGAAGCAGCAGGCGCCTGCAACTGAACCTGTCGCCGAGCCTGCCGAAATCTCCGATGAGGACAAGGCAATGATTGCAGAGGCCCGCTCCATCGTCGCAACACAGAAGGCCATCGCGGCCATGCGGGGGGCCATCAATGTTTGATGCCGAGGCGTTTGGCAAAGCTATGGGCGAAGCAATCCGCAATGCCGTAGAGCCGTTGCAGAAGCGCATTGATGCTCTTGAAGGCAAGCTGGAAAAGGAGCTTGGAGACCTCGCGCACGACGTGCAGGATGCTGTGCAGACTTTTCACGATCGGCCAGCGCCGAAGGACGGCAAGGACTGCGACATGGCGGTGGTCAAGTCGATGGTCGATGAGGCCGTGAAGGCGATCCCCGCTCCTACGAATGGCAAGGACGCAGACCCCGAGCAGATCGCCGGCATGGTGAAACTCGCCGTCGCTGCGATCCCGCCTGCGAAGGACGGCCGGAGCCCGAGCCTGGAAGAAGTCGCGCCGATGATCCGCGCCGAGGTCGAGAAGGCCGTCGCCGCGCTGCCGAAGCCGAAGGACGGAGACCACGGCAAGAGCGTCACGCTGGACGATGTTGCACCAGTCATCCGCGCCGAGGTCGCCAAGGCTGCGGCATCGATTCCTCCAGCGAAGGATGGTGTCGGTCTTGCTGGTGCAGTGATCGACCGCGACGGGAACCTAATTGCCACGCTGACCAATGGTGAGGCCAAGTGCCTCGGACCAGTGGTCGGAAAAGACGGCCAGGACGGCATCGGCTTCGATTCCTTCGATATCGAGTACCTCCCCGACACGCACGAAGTCTCCGTCAAGGCGACCGCTCTCGGGCGGACCAAGGAAGCCCGTTACCCGGCTGGCGGTATCCGTCCCGCTGGGTATTGGAGGGAAGGCACTAAGGCTAAGGCCGGTGAAGCGTGGGTCCACGACGGGTCTACGTGGTTCGCCACCAAGGACACGAACACCAAGCCCAGCACGAGCGCGGAAGGCTGGATCATCGCTGCCCGCAAGGGGCGTGATGGTGAGACGACCATCAAGACCATCGGCCCCATCGAGCCGGTCAAGCTGAAATGAATCTGGTCACGCTCGACGAAGCCCGGAACCACATCCGGACCGACAGCGACGCGGATGATGCTTGGCTGAACACGTGGATTCCTGCGATCAGCCAGGCCGTACTGGCTTGGCTGAAGGAGGACTGGCGCGCTACGAGCCTCTGTCGATGGTGACGGCGAAATCATCGTGGACAGCAATGACGATCCGATCCCTGCTGTTGGGACGGATGATGAATACATCGTCAAGCCGATTGTGGCCGCCGCCTGTCTCGTGGAGCTGGCCCAGCAGTACAGATTCCGCGATGGTTCTGGCGCTGCTGCGGTTCCTTCGCATGCCGGTCATGGATACACGCTCGGCGCTGGCGCGACCAGCTTGCTCAACTCCACGCGCAAGTCGACCGTTCGATGAGCATCGAAGCGGGCAGCCTGCGGCACCGGGTCCGCATCGAGAAGTACGACTACGTTCCAGATTCGAACGGCGACCCTACGCAAGATCCCCTGACTGGAGAAACGCCTCAAGAGTGGGTTCTGTTCAAGGAAGTATGGGCTGCTATCGAGCCGCTGAGCGCTCGCGAGTTCATCCAGTCCCAGGCCGTGCAATCGCAGATCACAGCAAGGATCGTGATCCGCTTTCTTGATGGGCTCGACGCTTCCATGCGGATCGTTCATGTGCGCAAGAACCGAACGAACGTGATCTACAACCCGGCGGCATTTCTTGCGGACAAAGAGTCCGGGCTTGATTACCTGACGATCCCGTGTTCGACGGGCGTGATTGAAGACTAGGGGAATACATGGCTACGCTTTATCCGACCCTCTCTGCGCAAGTCCAGACCGGGACCGTCGATGTTTCTGTGACCTCTGCTGCCGGGGGTGCCGGTCAGACGGTCTCCTACACCGGAGTGACAGACTCGGCGCGGGTTTGGAACCAGGACACGAATCACAAGATCGAATACCAGGTCGGAAGTGGCTCTTGGGTCTCGCTCGATCCGAACAAGGAGGCCGTCCTTGACATCGACATGAGCGCCACGACGATCAAGCTCCGGCTGTCGGAGTTTGCGCCTACCGGCCGAGCGGTTCAGGTCATCTACAACGCGAAGCCCCACGGCGTTCTGGCGCCAGATGCTGAGGGCCGGCCCACGACGTTTGACGATGTGTCCAT
>NZ_AZSN01000169.1:0-7456 GCF_000576225.1 Methylibium sp. T29-B
GCGCCTCGGCGGCGGCGGCCGCGCTGGCCGCGTGAGCCAGCGCTATGCGCGTGCGCTGGTGCTGGGCAGAACGAGCTGCTGCATGCGGTGCAGCAGGCGCAACGCTCGGTCGACGCTGCGCTGCGGCCGCTGGACGCAGCCGCCTAGCCCGCACGGCTCGGCGCACGTCGCCCCGGGCATGGACATTGCTGCAGCGCCGCATCGGCCTGCCGGGCTGGACAGCAAGCACAAGAATGGACATAGATGGGTTCCTCCCGCACATGCGGGACGTGGTGCGCTGCGACGAATCGCTGCGTGAACTCAACCTGACGTGGCGCATGATCGAGGCGTCGGCCAAGATGAACTGCGCCGAAGATGCGGGCGGCATCCTGCCGATGATGGCCGCCACGCGCGAGGGATTCCAGCGCCTCGAAACGGAGCTGGTCAGCAGCCTCGTGCACCAGAAGGTGACCAACGTGATGGCCGAGCTGGGCACCCGCGCGCGCCATGTGATCGACATCATCGTGCGCAACCTCTACGAGCGCACCGCCGATGTCGGCTTCCTCGCGACGGACCGCGAGCTGTGCGAGTACGTCGCCGGCATCGGTGGCACGCGCGAGGCCGTGGTCGAGCGGCTGCGCGCGTACCGCGACAAGTACACCGTCTACGACGAAATCGTGCTGCTCGACATCCGCGGCGGCGTGCTGGCCCACATCGACGCCCATTCGCCGATCGAGGGCAGCGGCGATCCGCTGATCGCTCGGTCGCTGGCGAGCGACACCTATGTCGAGAGCTTCCGTGCGACCGACCTGCGGCCGGGCAGGCCGCGCTCGCTCGTCTACTCGCGGCGCATGCTGGACCCGCGCGACGGGCAGCCGGTCGGTGTCCTGTGTCTGGTGTTCGGATTCGAGAAGGAGATGGCGAGCATCTTCGCATCGCGCCATGGCCGGGACGGCCGCTCCAACATCATGCTGCTCGACGCCGACAACCGCATCATCGCGTCGGCCGATGAGCAATGGCTGCCGCTGGGCTCGGTGGTGCCGGTGAACCGCTCGGCGCAGCCCGAGCTGTGCATCCATGCCGGGCGCACCTACCTGGTCCAGACCTTCGTGTCCGACGGCTACCAGGGCTACGCCGGGCCTCCCGGCTGGCAGAGCCAGGTGATGATCCCGCTCGAAGTCGCCTTCAGCGGCCGGGCCGGGGGCGTGCTGGAGCGCCTCGACGAGGCCGTCGCCGAAGGTTTGCTGTCGCATGCGCGCAGCTTCTGCCCGCCGCTCTACGAGATCGTCACCGCTGCGACGGCATCCGGCGCGTGGTGTGGAACGGCCAGGTGATGGCGGCCGGCGAGGGCGGTGACCTGCATCGCCTCAAGACCGTGCTGGAGCAGATCAGTGACACCGGCGCACGCAGCAACGAGCTGTTCGCGCGTTCGATCCGCGATCTTTACGACACGGTGCTCGCGTCCAGTCTCGCGAGTGCGGAGTTCACGACACAACTGCTGGTCGAGCTGCTCGACCGCAACCTCTACGAGCGCTCCGACGACTGCCGCTGGTGGGCGATGACACCCGAGCTGCGCAGCGCGCTCGCACAGCCGGTGCTCGACGAGCCGGCACGCCGTGCACTCACCGCGCTGCTCGAAGGCATCCACGCGCTCTACACGGTCTACACGCGGCTCGTCGTCTACGACAGCCACGGGCGCATCGTCGCCGCGAGCGAGCCGCGCGCGCAAGGCAGCGTTGTCGACGGCAGGATCGAGGACGACACACTGCGGGCCGTGCTGGCGCTGCCCGACTCGCAGTCCTATCACGTGACGCCATTCCGTCCGTCTGCGCTCTGCGACGGGCTGCCGACGTATGTCTATCACGCCGCGGTGCGTGCATTGGACGACGAGGCCACGGTGGTCGGCGGCATCGGCATCGCCTTCAACTCGGCGCGCGAGCTCGAGGCAATGCTGAGCGACGGCATCGGCGCCCAGACCGACATGTCGGCGCTGTTCGTGGATCGACGCGGCCGCGTCATCGCCAGCACCGACGCGTCGGTCGCCGTCGGCGGCACGCTGGACCTGCCGCCCGAGTTCCTGACACTGGGCAACGGCGGCAGCGCGTCGCGAGTGATCGTGCGCGATGGACGCTACACCCTGGTCGGGTGCTCGGTTTCCAACGGCTATCGCGAGTTCAAGCGGACGGACGGGTATGTGGAGGATGTGCTGGCGGTGGCCTTCCAGTCGCTCGGCGAGGTGCGCACCCCGCAGCTCACCGCGCGGCACCGGGCGCTCACGCGGCTGACCGAGGGATCGACCGTCGCAAGCGGCGCCGAGTTCGCGACCTTCTTCATCGATGCAGCGCTGATGGCCTTGCCAGCCGAGCACGTGATCGAGGCGCTACCGGCGTGGCACCTGACGGCCGTGTCGACGGGCGAGGTGCCGCACCGCATCGGCATGCTGGCGCGTCGGCGCGAGGGGCATGTCGAGGGTTATCTGTGGGCTTTCGACCTTGGCTCGCTGCTGGGCGGTCTGCCCACGGTGATCAGCGACACCAGCCAGGTCGTGGTGCTGCGATACCAGGAGGTCGAGATCGGCCTGCTGGTCAGCGAGCTTCACGGCGTACCGGCGTTCGCGGCGCAACAGATCACGCGGGCGCCGCAGCTCCGCGGTGGTGCGCCGGCGCTGGTGTCGCACCTGATCAAGGCCAACGAGGGGCAGCTGATGATCCAGGTGCTCGACGTGGCACGCTTGTTCGCGAGCCTGGGGATCATGAAGGACGTGATGCACAGCAGAGCGCCGGCCTGCGTCGACAGCTCAGCCTGACCCAGGGGGACGGGCTTGTCAGCGCGGCGGCATGCCGTGCCGGACGGACCTCAGACATTGCTCGTGGCGCGAACCTCGTCGATCGAGGTCTGACCTTGCAGCACCTTCTCGATGCCGTCCTGCCGCAGCGTCAGCATGCCCTCGCTGAGGGCCAACTGCTGCAGCTCCTCGGCGCGGGCGCCGGTCTGGATCATGCGACGCAGCTCGCGCGACATCGGCATCAGCTCGTGGATGCCGCAGCGGCCGCGGAAGCCGGTGTGGCCGCAGGCCGGGCAGCCGGGGCTGTGGTGGTGCATCAGCCGGCCGTCGCGGCCGAAGCGACCCAGCCAGCCCTCGCGGACGCTGGCACGCACGGCCTCCGGGTCGGCGTGGTGCTGCACGAACAGGTGATCGTCGAGCATCACCTCGATCTCGGCCTCGGTCATCGGGCGGCTCACGCGGCATTCGGTGCACAGGCGCCGAACGAGGCGCTGTGCCAGCACCAGCAGCAGCGAATCGGCGAAGTTGAACGGGTCCATGCCCATGTCGAGCAGGCGGGTCACGGTCTCCGGCGCGCTGTTGGTGTGCAGCGTGGACAGCACCAGGTGGCCGGTCAGAGAGGCCTCGACCGCGATGCGGGCCGTCTCGCCGTCGCGCACCTCGCCGACCATGATCACGTCCGGATCGGCGCGCAGGAAGGCGCGCAGCGCCTTCGCGAAGGTCCAGTCGATCTTCGGGTTCACCTGCACCTGGCGCAGGCCGGCCTGGGTGATCTCGACCGGGTCCTCCGCCGTCCAGATCTTGCGTTCCGGCTGGTTGATGTGGCTGATGGCCGAATGCAGCGTGGTGGTCTTGCCCGAGCCGGTGGGGCCGACGCACAGCACGAGGCCGTAGGGGCGTTCCATCGCGGTCTTGAGCTGCGACAGGTGGCGCTCGCTGAACCCCAGCTTCTCCAGCGGCACCGGCTTGGCCGAGGCCAGCAGCCGCATCACCACGTCCTCGAGGCCGTTGTTGGTGGGGATCGTGGCTACGCGCAGCTCGAGCTTGTGCTGGGCCGAGAACTTGGCGAAGTTGATCTTGCCGTCCTGCGGCTTGCGGCGCTCGGAGATGTCGAGGTCGCACATGATCTTGATGCGCCCGATGATCGCGTTGCGGTAGGTGTGCGGCAGCTCGAGGTAGGGCTTGAGCACGCCGTCCTTGCGGAAGCGGATCTTCAGCTTCTCGCGGCCCGGGTAGTTCTCGATGTGGATGTCGCTGACGCCCTGGTTGTAGGCCTCGATGATCATCGTGTGGATCAGGCGCACGAGCGAGTTGTCGCTCTGCTCGATCTGCTTCTCGTTCTCGCGGGCGTTCTGGTCGGCGCCCTCGCGCTCCAGGCTCTCCAGCAGCTTGCCGGCGTCCGCGGGCTCGGGCTCGGGCCCGTCGTCGAGTGCCAGGCCGGCGATCTCGACGCCGATGCGCGAGTAGGCGCTGTGCAGCGTGGCCTGGATGTCGTGGTGGCGCGCGAGCACCGGGGCCACCTTGCACTGGCTGGCAAATTCGATCTCGTCGAGCGCGCCGCGCTTGGACGGGTCTTCCACCGCCACCACCAGCGTCGTGTCGCGCAGCAGCAGCGGCAGCGCGTTGAGGCGCTGCGCGGTCGGGAAGGGCAGCTTGCGCAGCGCGTCGGCCTCGATCGGGAAGCTGCTGGCGTCGACGATGGGGTAGCCCATCTTGCGCGCCAGCGCGGTCTGGAGGTCCTGGCGCGACACGCGGCCCAGGCGCACCAGCAGCTCGCCGATCGGCACGCCGCGGTCCACCTTCTGCTGCTCCAGCGCCTCGTCGAGCTGCTGATGGTCGATCATGCCCAGCGCGATCAGCGCCTCGCCGATGCGCACCATCGGCATGCGGCTCTGCTGCACGATGGCCTCGAGCAGCTGGTCGGAGGTGACGCTGCGTTGCGTGACCAGGATGTCGCCGAGCTTCTGCTTGCGCAGGCTCTGCTGCATCTGGGCGGCCTCGTTCACCTGTTCGGCGGTGGCGGCCTGGCTCTCGACCAGCAGGTCGCCGAGCCGCGGCCCGATCTCGCGCGAGGCGATGCCCTCGCTCGGAACGAACAGCCGCGTGACGCGCCCGCTGTCGTCGAGCGGCGTGAACAGGAACAGGCCGAAGGCGGTCTCGACGTGACCGATGGTCTCGCCGACGATGGGGCCGCCGGACTTCATCTCCAGCTTGTAGCGGCTGCGCGGGCGGTGTGCCAGCACGGCGGCGTGCGGATCGTCGCTGCGTGGTGCGGTCGGGACCAGCGGCTCCGTCAGCATCAGCGAACGGAAGCGCGCGAACTTCAGCGGCATCGTCGAGCGTGCGGGGGGGATCTGCACGCTCGCCAGCTCGTCCGCCGGCGAGAAGCCGAGCAGCCGGCCGCTGATGAGCTTGCCGTTGAGTCCCTCGATGGCGCAGGGCTCGGCCTGTCCGGGCGCGCCCGCCTGCGGATAGCCGGCGAACGGCGGCGTGGGCCAGCTGAAGGCCCCGGCGCGCGCGGCGTCCTGCTGGCTGTCGGGCGCTGCGGCGCCTGCCTTGCGGGGCGGCGTCATCGGCGGCAGCGAGAGATCGGTCATGGCGTTGAGTCGGCGGGGCGGTGTGGCAAGGGCAGGCGACAGGCATGGTCGCCCTGGCATCGTAAGGAGGCCCCGCGAGCGGGAACGCCGGAAAAGCGGGCATTCCGGCCGGCAGATCTGCCGCTCGCCGGTAGGATGCCCCGAAGGGCGCGGCGAACCGGCACGCGCCCGGGGTGGCCTGGAGGGAACGCGAGGCGATGGACGCAAGACGGTGGCAGTTCTGGATCGACCGGGGGGGCACCTTCACCGACGTGATCGGCCGCGCACCCGACGGTCGCCTGCACACCGCCAAGCTGCTCAGCGAGAACCCCGGGCAATACGACGACGCGGTGGTCGAGGGTCTCCGCCGCCTGCTGGGCCTGCCGGCCGGCGCGGCCATCCCCGTCGCGCAGGTCGAGTGCGTGAAGATGGGCACCACGGTGGCGACCAATGCGCTGCTGGAGCGCAAGGGCGAACCGACGCTGCTGGTCACGACCCGCGGTTTCCGTGACGCACTGCGCATCGCCTACCAGGCGCGGCCGCGGCTGTTCGACCGCCGCATCGTGCTGCCCGAACTGCTGTACCAGCGCGTGGTCGAGGCGGCCGAGCGCATGGGCGCGCACGGCGAGGTGGTCGAGCCGCTCGACGAGGCCGCGCTGCGCGAGCGCCTGTGGGCGGCCCACGACGCCGGCCTGCGTGCCTGCGCCATCGTCTTCCTGCACGGCTACCGCTACCCGCAGCACGAGGCGGCGGCGGCGCGCATCGCGCGCGAGCTGGGTTTCACGCAGGTGTCGGTGTCGCACGAGGTCAGCCCGCTGATGAAGTTCGTGTCGCGTGGCGACACCACCGTGGTCGACGCCTACCTGTCGCCGATCCTGCGCCGCTACGTCGAGCGCGTGGCCGCGCAGATGCCCGGCGTGCCGCTGTACTTCATGCAGAGCTCGGGCGGGTTGGCGCAGGCCGAGAGCTTCCAGGGCAAGGACGCGGTGCTGTCCGGTCCGGCCGGCGGCATCGTCGGCATGGTGCGCACGGCGCTCGAGGCCGGCTACACGCGCGTGATCGGCTTCGACATGGGCGGCACCTCGACCGACGTCTCGCATTACGCGGGCGAGTTCGAGCGCGCCTTCGAGACCCAGGTGGCCGGCGTGCGGCTGCGCGCGCCGATGATGAGCATCCACACGGTGGCCGCCGGCGGCGGCTCGGTCGTGCGCTTCGATGGCGGCCGGCTGCGCGTCGGGCCTGAGTCGGCCGGCGCCGATCCCGGCCCGGCCTGCTACCGCCGCGGTGGCCGTTGACCACCACCGACGCGAACCTGCTGCTCGGGCGCATCCAGCCCGCATATTTCCCCGCGGTGTTCGGGCCGCGCGGCGACGAGCCGCTCGACGCCGAGGGCGTGGTGCAGCGCTTCGGCGCGCTGGCGCAGCAGCTCGCCGTGGCGACCGGCCGTGCCACGCTGCCGGAGGACGTGGCCGCCGGCGCGCTGCAGATCGCTGTGGCCAACATGGCCAATGCGATCAAGCGCATCTCGGTCGCGCGCGGCCACGACGTGAGCGGCTACACGCTGCAGTGTTTCGGCGGCGCCGGCGGGCAGCACGCCTGCGCGGTCGCCGACGCACTGGGCATGACGCGCGTCTTCATCCACCCGCTGGCCGGTGTGCTGTCGGCCTACGGCATGGGTCTGGCCGACCAGACCGCGATGCGCGAGGCGGCGGTCGAGCGCCGCCTCGATGCGGCAGGCCTGGCCGCCGCCGGCGAACGGCTCGATGCGCTGGCGGCCGAGGCGGAGGCCGCGCTGGCGGCGCAGGGCGTGGCTGCGTCGCGCATCGAGGTGCTGCGCCGCGTGCATGTGCGCTACGAAGGCACGGACACGGCGCTGGTGCTGGCCGACGGCGACGAGGCGGCGCTGCGCGCGCGCTTCGACGCTGCCTACCGCCAGCGCTATGCCTTCCTGATGGCGGGCCGGGCGCTGGTGATCGAGGCGGTGTCGGTGGAGGCGGTGGGTGCCGGCGAGCCGCTGCCGACGCCTGCTGCGGCCGAAGGTGCCGATCACGTTGCGGCGCCGCTGGCCACGGTGCGCCTGCACGGCGCGACGACGGCGAGGCCGGCGCCGCCTGGC
>NZ_AZSN01000170.1:0-7406 GCF_000576225.1 Methylibium sp. T29-B
AGGCAGCCGGCTCGTCCCGCTGGCCCACGCTCGACGCGAATGCGAGCGCCGTGCGCAGCCGCAGCGTGCTGCCGCCCGCGGGCGCCATCCAGACCACGAGCGGTGCCACGCTCGACGCGCTGTGGGAGATCGACCTGTTCGGCGCCGTGCGCCAGGGCGTTGCGGCGGCCGAGGCGCGGGCCGACGCGAGCCGCGCGCAATGGCACGACGCCCGCGTCAGCCTGGCGGCCGAGGTGGCGGCCACCTACGTCGCCTGCGCAGTTGCGAGGCCGTGCTGGCGGTCTACGAGGAGGACGCGGCGTCGCTGCAGCAGACCGCCGACCTGGTGGGACAGAAGGTCCGCGCCGGCTTCGACGCACCGGCAAACGGCGCGCTCGCACGGGCCAGTGCAGCGGAGGCGGTCAACCGCGTGGCGGCACAGCAGACCGAGTGCGAGCTCTCCGTCAGGCAGCTGGTGCAGTTGACCGCGACGTCCGAACCGGCGTTGCGTGAACAGTTGCTGCCGCAGCGCGCCCGGCTGCCGCAGCCGTCCAGCTTCGAGGTCGCCGCGGTACCCGCGGCCGTGCTGTCGCAGCGTCCCGACCTCGCTGCGGCCGAACGCAACATCGTCGCGGCGGCGGCCGAGGTCGGCGCGGCCCAGGCGGATCGCTTTCCGCGCCTGAGCCTGTCGGGCTCGATCGGCCGCGCATCCATCCGCAGCGGCGGCCAGACGTTCGACGGCACGACCTGGTCCTTCGGTCCCGGCCTGCTGATGCCTCTGTTCGATGGTGGCCGGCGACGCGCCAACGTCGATGCCGCGCAGGCGCGATACGACGGCGCGATGGCTGCCTACCGCGAGCGCGCGCTGGCCGCCGTGCGCGAGGTGGAGGAAGCCCTGCTGCGGCTGGACGCGGCTGGCCGCCGCGAAGCCGACGCCGAGCGGGCGGCTCAGGGCTATGGCGAGTTCCTGGCCGCCGCGCAGACCCAGTGGCAGGTCGGCGTGGGCAGTCTGCTCGACCTGGAACAGGCGCGGCGTGCCGCGCTGGCGGCCGACGCCGGGCTGATCCAGGTGCGGCGAGAGCGCGTGAGCGCCTGGGTTCAGCTCTACAAGACGGTCGGCGGCGCCTGGCAGGCCGACGACGATACGACGACGAGGTAAAGGGCATGCAGGAGAGCAAGAGATCGCGCAAGTGGATCGTCGCGGCCGTCGCTGTGGCCGGCGTGATCGCCGTTGCGGTGGGGTTGGCCATCGGCCGCAGCGCACCCGACGGCGCGGCAGCGGCCGCCCCCGCCGCGTCGGCGGCGACCTCGGCCGGCAAGCCGGCACTCACCGTGACCACCACACGCGCCGAGACGCTCGACTGGCCGCGTACGCTGGAAGCCCACGGCAGCGTGGCGGCCTGGCAGGAGGCGTCGATCAGCGCCGAGATCGGCGGTTTCCGCCTCACCGAGGTGCGGGTCAACGTGGGCGATCGTGTCCGGCGCGGCCAGGTGCTGGCGCTGATGTCGCCCGACACGGTGCAGGCCGACCTGGCACAGACCCGTGCCGCCCTCGCCGAGGCCGAGGCCACGCTGGCCGAGGCCCAGGCGAACGCCGAGCGCGCCCGCCAGCTGCAGACCACCGGCGCCATCAGCAGCCAGCAGATCAACCAGTACCTGACCGCGGAGCAGACGGCGCGTGCGCGCCTCGAGGCGCAGCGGGCCCGGCTGGAGGTCGAGGCACTGCGGCTGCGCCAGACCCGCGTGCTCGCACCCGACGATGGCGTGATCTCGGCACGTACCGCCGCCGTCGGTGCTGTGGCCCAGCCGGGCGCCGAGATGTTCCGACTGATCCGCGGCGGACGGCTCGAATGGCGCGCCGAAGTCACCGCGACCGAGTTGCCTCGCCTCCGCGCCGGAATCCCGGTGCGGCTGCTGCACGGCGACGGCAGCAGCACGCCCGGTCGCGTGCGCATGGTCGCGCCGACCATCGACCCGCAGACGCGCAACGGCCTGGTCTACGTCGACCTGCCGGCCAACGGCGACGATCGCGCACAGGTGCGCGCCGGCCTGTTCGCGCGCGGCGAGTTCGAACTGGGCCGCTCGCCGGCGCTGACCCTGCCGCAATCGGCGGTGGTGCTGCGCGACGGCTTCAGCTATGCGCTGCGCGTGGGACCGGATGCGCGGCTCGCGCAGGTCAAGCTGGCCACCGGGCGGCGCCTGGGCGAACGCATCGAGGTGCTCGACGGCCTGAAGGCCGGCGATTTGGTGGTGGCCTCGGGCGCCGGCTTCCTCGGCGACGGCGACCTCGTTCGCGTGGTGCCGGCCGGCCCGCGCGCCGACGCCGCGTCCGCCCCTGAGACCGACCCGCGAGCTGCCGATGGACATCAACGTCTCCGCCTGGTCGATCCGCAATCCGATCCCGGCCATCCTGCTGTTCGCGCTGCTGACGGTGCTGGGACTGATGTCGTTCCGGGCGATGAAGATCCAGAACTTCCCCGACATCGACCTGCCGATGGTCACCGTCACGGCCGCCTTGCCCGGTGCATCGCCGTCGCAGCTGGAGACCGAGGTGGCGCGCAAGATCGAGAACTCGGTCGCCTCGGTGCAGGGGGTCAAGCACCTGTACACCAAGGTGCAGGACGGCGTGGCCACGATCACCGTGGAGTTCCGCCTAGAGAAGCCCATCCAGGAGGCCGTGGACGACGTGCGCGACGCCGTCTCGCGGGTGCGCTCCGACCTGCCCGTCGACCTGCGCGACCCGGTGATCGCCAAGGTCGACCTGGCGGGCATGCCGATCCTCACCTACACGGTCGCCTCGGACCGCATGGACGATGAGGCGCTGTCCTGGTTCGTCGACAACACGGTGGCCAAGACGCTGCTCAATGTGCAAGGTGTGGGCGCGGTGGCGCGGGTCGGCGGCGTCACGCGCGAGATCGCGGTCGAGCTCGACCCTGGCCGCCTGCTGGCGCTGAACGCCAGCGCGGCCGACATCTCGCGCCAGCTACGCCAGGTGCAGCAGGAGGCGGCAGGCGGCCGCACCGATGTCGGCGGGGCCGAACAGTCGGTGCGCACGCTGGGCACGGTGCAGTCGGCCGAGGAACTGGGGCGCGTGCAGATCGCGCTGAGCGACGGCCGCCGCATCCGCCTTGACGAAGTGGCGAGCGTGCGCGACACCGTGGCCGAGCAACGTTCGGCCGCCCTGCTCGACGGCCGGCCGGTGGTCGGCTTCGAGATCACGCGCAGCCGCGGTGCCGGCGAGGTGGACGTCGATGCCGGTGTGAAGCGAGCGCTCCAGCGGCTGCTGGCCGCCCACCCCGAGATCACCGTCAGCGAGGCCTTCAATTTCGTCGACCCGGTGGTCGACAACTACGAAGGCTCGATGAAGCTGCTGCTCGAGGGCGCGCTGCTGGCCGTCGTGGTGGTGTGGTTCTTCCTGCGCGACTGGCGCAGCACGCTGGTCTCGGCCACGGCGCTGCCGCTGTCCATCCTGCCGGCTTTCGTCGGCATGCACCTTCTGGGCTTCACGATCAACGGCGTGACGCTGCTGGCGCTGTCGCTGGTGGTCGGCATCCTGGTCGACGACGCGATCGTCGAGATCGAGAACATCATGCGCCACCTGCGCATGGGCAAGACGCCCTACCAGGCCGCCATGGAGGCAGCCGACGAGATCGGCCTCGCGGTCATCGCCACCACCTTCACGCTGGTCGCGGTGTTCCTGCCCACCGCGTTCATGAGCGGCGTGGCCGGCAAGTTCTTCGTGCAGTTCGGCTGGACCGCGGCCATCGCGGTGTTTGCCTCGCTGGTGGTGGCGCGCATGCTGACGCCGATGATGGCCGCCTACCTGCTACGCGCCGACGGCCAGGCCCACCATGACGGCCGTCTGATGCGGGGCTACCTGGCCGCGGCCGCCTGGTGCCTGCGGCACCGCGTGCTCACCTCGCTGGCGGCCGCGCTGTTCTTCTTCGGCTCGCTGGCACTGGCGCCGCTGCTGCCGACCGGCTTCATCCCCCCGGACGACCTGTCGCAGACGCAGGTCTACCTGGAGCTGCCGCCCGGCTCGACCTTCGAGGAGACGCGCGCCGCGGCCGAGCAGGCACGCGAGATCGTGCAGCGCCATCCGCATGTGAAGCGCGTCTACACCGCCATCGGCGGCGGCAGCGCCGGCGGCGATCCCTTCGCCGGCGCCGGTGTCGCGGAGGCGCGCAAGGCCACCCTCACCATCAATCTCACGCCACGCGGCGAGCGGGGCGGCTTGAAGAAGCAGGCCGTCGAGCGCGAGTTGCGCGACACGCTTGAGGCGCTGCCCGGCGTGCGGCTGAAGATCGGGCTGGGCGGCTCGAGCGAGAAATACGTGCTGGTGCTGGCCGGCGAGGACGGCCCGACGCTGGCCGCGCACGCGAGCCGTGTCGAGCGCGAACTGCGCACCCTGCCCGGCATCGGCAACGTGACCTCCACGTCCAGCCTGGTGCGGCCGGAGCTCATCGTGCGACCCGACTTCGCCCGCGCCGCCGACCTGGGCGTGACCTCGGCCGCGATCGCCGACACGCTGCGCATCGCGACCGCTGGCGACTACGACCAGGCGCTGGCCAAGCTCAACCTGTCGCAACGGCAGGTGCCGATGCTGGTGCGGCTGAAGGCCGACGCGCGCCAGGACCTCACGCTGCTGGCGAGGCTGCCGGTTCCCGGCGCGCACGGCCCGGTGATGCTGGGCAACGTGGCCACGCTCACGCTCGAGAGCGGCCCGGCGCAGATCGACCGCTACGACCGGCTGCGCAACATCAACTTCGAGATCGAGCTGAACCAGCAGCCGCTCGGCGCGGTGGAGAAGGCCGCGCTGGCCCTGCCCAGCCTGAAGACCTTACCGCCCGGCGTGAGCCAGACCACCGTGGGTGACGCCGAGGCGATGGCCGAGCTGTTCGAGAGCTTCGGCCTGGCGATGCTGACCGGCGTGATGTGCATCTACATCGTGCTGGTGCTGCTGTTCAAGGACTTCGTGCAGCCGGTCACCATCCTTGCGGCGCTGGTGCTGTCGGTGCCGGGCGCCTTCCTGGCGCTGTTCATCACGCACACAGCGCTGTCGATGCCGTCGATGATCGGCCTCATCATGCTGATGGGCATCGCGACCAAGAACTCCATTCTGCTGGTGGAGTACGCGATCGTCGCGCGGCGCGACCGCGGCCTGTCGCGCTGGGACGCGCTGATCGACGCCTGCAGCAAGCGCGCCCGCCCGATCGTCATGACGACGGTGGCGATGGGCGCCGGCATGATGCCGATCGCGATCGGCCTGGGTGTGGACCCGAGCTTCCGCGCGCCGATGGCGATCGTGGTGATCGGCGGCCTGATCACCTCGACCTTCCTGAGCCTGCTGGTGATCCCGGTGGTGTTCACCTACGTCGACGACCTCGTGGCCTGGCTCAAGCGCCATACCTTCAAGGGCGCGCACCGGGTGAACGCCGGCCTCTAGCAAAATGCGCTGATGCCCCTCATTCCGTACGCGCTGACGCGCCCCTTCCTGTTCGGCCTGGACGCCGAGCACGCCCACGAACTGACGCTGGCCTCGATCGCGCGGCTGCAGAACACGCCGCTGCAGTGCCTGTGGCAGCAACCGCGCATCGACGATCCGGTCACGCTGGCGGGCGTGCGCTTTCCCAACCGCATCGGCCTGGCGGCTGGCCTCGACAAGAACGGCCGCTGCATCGACGGCTTCGGTGCCATGGGCTTCGGCTTCATCGAGGTGGGGACCGTCACGCCCAAGGGACAGCCCGGCAACCCGAAGCCGCGCATCTTCCGCCTGCCGCGGGCCGAGGCGCTGATCAACCGCCTGGGCTTCAACAACGACGGCCTCGACGCCTTTCTCGCCAATGTGCGGCGCGCCAGCTTCCGTCAGGGCGGTGGTGTGCTCGGCCTGAACATTGGCAAGAACGCCGCCACGCCGATCGAGGACGCGGTCGACGACTATCTGCTCGGCCTGGAGGGTGTGTACCCGCACGCCGACTACGTGACGGTCAACATCTCCAGCCCGAACACGCAGAACCTGCGCAGCCTGCAGAGCGACGCAGCTCTCGATGCGCTGCTCGGCCGCCTGCAGGAGCGTCGCCAGCAGCTCATCGCGCGGCACGGCCGCAGCGTGCCGATGTTCGTGAAGATCGCGCCCGACCTCGACGAGGCCCAGGTCGACGTGATCGCCGCCACCTTGAAGAAGAATGCCGTCGACGGCGTGATCGCCACCAACACCACGTTGTCGCGCGATGCCGTGCGGGGCCAGGCGCACGCCACCGAGGTGGGCGGCCTGAGCGGCCGGCCGGTGTTCGAGGCCAGCAACCGCGTGGTCGGCCAGCTGCGCGCCGCGCTCGGCGCCGGCTATCCGATCATCGGCGTGGGCGGCGTGATGAGTGGCGCCGATGCGCGCGCCAAGCGCGACGCCGGCGCGACGTGGTGCAGATCTACACCGGCCTCATCTACCGCGGTCCGGCGCTGGTGAGCGAAGCGGCGCGCGCCCTGAAAGGCTGAGCCGCGACGCAGCGACTCAGTGCGGCTTGCGTCCGACGGCGCTCACGCCCTTCGGCGGCACCGACGCGAACAGCCGCGCTGCGCGGCCCTTGAGTTCGAGCAGCTCGCTCGGTGTGACCGAGTAGGTCCCGGCAACCACATTGACCTCGACCCTGAACTCCACGTCGCGGTCGCCGTTCGACAGCATGCCCGAGGTGAACTCGTAGTCCTCCTGCTCGGCCGGCAGCCCCTGGGTGCCGATGTCGTAGTCCTCGTAGTCGACGCGCGTGATCTCGCCGCTGGCCATGTCGAGCAGCCCGGAGGAACGGATCACCGTCTCGGACAGCTCGTCGAAAAGAACCACGGGCAACTTCAGATCCACGTCGAGCCTCCTGTACCTTGCATCGGCAAGACCGTGATTTTAGGCCGTGGCCCGCGGACTGTCCGACGTCGCGCTCACAGCGTGGCGACCACCGCCGCCGCCATGCGCTGCGCAGCGCCGCGGTGCGCCGCCGAGAACGCCAGCGCTGCCTGCGCCATGCGCGCACGCAGCGGCTCGTCGGCGGTGAGCGCGATCGCGCGCAGCACGCCGGTGTCGATGTCGGCCACCCGCTCGGCGGCACCTGCCGCGAGCGAGCGCTGCGCCGCATCGGCGAAGTTGAAGGTGTGCGGCCCCATCAGCACCGGGCACCCGCAGGCGGCCGCCTCGATCAGGTTCTGCCCGCCCAGCGGCTCGAAGCTGCCGCCGAGCAGCGCGACGCGCGCGGCCGCGTAGTAGGCCGGCATCTCGCGCAGCGTGTCCCCCAGCCAGACGTCGGCGGCCTGAGCCACCTCGCCGGGCTGGTCGTCGAACCACGCACTGCGGCGCGACAGCGACGCGCCGCTGCGCTCGACCAGTGCCGCCACCTCGTCGAATCGCTGCGGGTGGCGCGGCACCAGCAGCAGCCGCGGGCGCG
>NZ_AZSN01000171.1:0-7299 GCF_000576225.1 Methylibium sp. T29-B
GCCGACCTGACCGCTGCACAAGCCGCCGGTGCACACGCCTGGCTGGTGGCGTCGGCGCTGCACGACGGGCGCCTGCCGGCTGTGGTCGGCGCGCCGGGCGACGGCACAGACTGTGGCGCTTGTGGCGGCGCCAGCCACACAGTGTCGCGGGCCGGTGCGGATGCGGCCGCGCTGCCGCGCGGCCCCGCCCGTGGCACATGCTTTGCGTGACAGCGCGCCGATGATGGATCCCGTGAACGCCCCTGCCCCCCGCGCCTGGACCAGCCCGTTTTGTGCGCTGCTGAACGACGACCTGCAACTGGCGCAGCAGGACGGACGTTTCTCTCTGAGCGGCCCCGGCTGCGAGCGCGCACAGCGCGCGCTGGCGCACTTCCGGCCGGAGCGCTCGAGTGCCACGCCGAGCATCGCCGGGCAACCCGCCTCGCTCGACGAGGCCATCGAGCAGGCCGCGCAGCGGCTCGCGGCGAGCCGCCAGCCGTTGTTCGGCGGGCTGGCGACCGACGTCGACGGTGCGCGCGCCCTCTACCCGCTGGCCTGTGCCACCGGCGCCATCTGCGACGCCGCCGGTGGCGCCGCCCAGCTGCACACGCTGCGCGCGCTGCAGGACCGCGGCGCCTTCACCACCACGCTGGCCGAGGTGCGCAACCGCGCCGACCTGATCGTCTGCGTCGGCGCGTCGCCGCGCGAGAATTTTCCAGGGCTGTGGCGCCGCGTGGGCATCGGCGAGCCGCTGGTCGCGCAGCGCGAGATCGTCTTCCTCGGCGGCGCCACCGAGCCGGCGCTCGACGGCCTGGCCGGCGTCACGCAGCGCAGCGTCGCGCTGAGCGGCGACCTGTTCGACAGTGTCGCGCAGCTCGCCGCGCTGGTGGACGGCCGGCGCGTGCCACGCGCGGCCCCGGCGCTGGCCGAACTGGCAGCGCAACTGCACGCGGCGCGCTACGCCGTCGTCGTGTGGGAATCGTCGCAGCTGCCCGAGCACGGCGCGCTGATCGCCGAGGCGCTGAACCGCCTGGTGGGCACGCTCAACCAGCGTTCGCGCGCCGCGCTGCTGCCGCTCAGCGGCAAGGACGGGCTGCAGACGGTGAACTACGTCTTCACCTGGCTGTCGGGCCTGCCGCTGCGCAGCCGCGCCGGCCCGCTGGGGCTGGAACACGAGCCGCTGCGCTTCGACGCGAAGCGGCTGCTGGCCGAGGGCAGCGTCGACGCGCTGCTGTGGGTGTCGGCCTTCGGCCCGGAGCCGGCGGCCCCGAGCGCTTCGATACCGACGGTGGTGCTGGGCCATCCGGCACAGCAGGCCGGCGCCGGTGCCGATGCGGTGTTCATCCCGGTGTCGACGCCGGGCATGGGCTCGGCAGGCCACCTGTTCCGCTTCGACGGCGGCGTGGCACTGCCGCTGGAGGCGGTGTACGACGACGGGCTGCCGACGGTGGCGCAGGTGCTGCAGCGCCTGAACGCGCGCGTGCGCACGCTGCGGGCCGGGAGGTCGGCATGAGCGGCACGCTGCGATTGCGCGGCGGACGCGTCATCGACCCGGCGAACGGCGTCGACGCAGTGCGCGACATCGGCGTGCGCGACGGCCGCATCGTCGAGCTGCATCCCAAGGAAGCGGTGGGCGAGGACATCGACGCCAGCGGCTGCGTGGTGATGGCCGGCGGCATCGACATGCACACGCACATCGGCGGCGGCAAGGTCAACCTCGCGCGCATGCTGCTGCCGGAAGACCACCGCCTCAACCGCGACCCGATCGCGTTGCCGACCAACCCGCTGGAGCTGGCCTCGTGCGGCCACTGCACGCCCGGCACGCTGGCCACCGGCTACCGGTACGCGAGATGGGCTACACGGCGGCCTTCGAGCCGGCGATGATGCATTCGAACGCGCGCCATGCGCACATGGAGATGGGCGACACGCCCATCCTCGACCACGGCGCCTACGTGATGCTCGGCAACGACGAGCTGTTCCTGCAACTGCTCGCCGAGGGCCGCGAGTTCCAGCAGATCCGCGACTACGCCGGCTGGACCCTCCACGCCGCGAAGGCGATGGGCGTGAAGGTGGTGAACCCGGGCGGCATCTCGGCCTTCAAGTTCAACCAGCGCAAGCTCGACGTCGACGAGGAGCACGCTCACTGGCGGGTGACGCCGCGCACGATCGTGCACACGCTGGCGAAGGCACTGCATGAACTGGGCGTACCGCACCCGCTGCACATCCACGGCAGCAACCTCGGCGTGGCGGGCAACATCGAGTCCACGCTCGCGACCATCGACGCGCTGGAGGGCCTGCCGGCGCACCTGACGCACATCCAGTTCCACGCCTACGGCACCGAGGGCCCGAAGAAGTTTTCGTCGGCCGCGCAGCGCCTGGCCGACGCGGTGAACGCCCACCCGAACGTGAGCATCGACGTCGGCCAGATCATGTTCGGCCAGACCGTGACCGCCTCGGGCGACACGATGCGCCAGCACGCCAACGCCGGCCTCGCGAACCCGCGCAAGTGGATCGGCGCCGACATCGAATGCGACGCCGGCTGCGGCGTGGTGCCGTTCAAGTACCGCGAGCAGAGCTACGTGAACGCGCTGCAGTGGGCGATCGGGCTGGAGATCTTCCTGCTGGTGAAGGACCCGTGGCGCGTGGTGCTGACCACCGACCACCCGAACGGCGCGCCGTTCACCAGCTACCCGCACCTGATCCGGCTGCTGACGGACAAGAGCTTCCGCGACGAGCAGTTCGCGAAGCTCCACCCCGACGTGGTGGCGCAGTCGGCGCTGGGCTCGATCACGCGCGAGCTGACGCTGAACGAGGTGGCCATCATGACGCGCGCCGGCCCCGCGAAGCTGCTCGGCCTGAAGGACCGCGGCCAGCTCGGCGTCGGTGCCGCGGCCGACATCGCCGTCTACCGCGAGCACGCCAACCGCGAGACGATGTTCACCGCGCCGGAGCACGTGTTCAAGGACGGCGTGCGGGTGGCGCGGGCCGGCGTCATCACCGCCACGCCGACCGGCGGCACGCACTTCGTCGAGCCGGCCTTCGACCGCGGCATCGAGAAGCTGCTGGCGCCCTACACCGAGAAGCACCTGAGCGTGAGCCTGCGCAACGCCGTGATCGGCCACGACGAGCTGTGCCGGTGCTGCAACGGCGGGCGGCTGCTGCCGACCGCCTGCTTCACGACGACTGCGAACTGACGCGATGGAACTCAACGGCATCGTCATCGACGACAGCTTCGCCGAAGCCTTTCCGATGAAGGGCACGCGGCTCGTCATCACGGCGCACAACCTCGAATGGGCGCGCCATGCGGCGGTGGCCACCACCGGCTTCGCCACCTCGGTGATCGCCTGCGGCTGCGAGGCCGGCATCGAGCGCGAGCTGGCGCCCGAGGAAACGCCCGACGGGCGGCCCGGCATCGCGATCCTGATCTTCTCGATGAGCGGCCGCGAACTCGCCAAGCAGGTCGAGAAGCGCGTCGGCCAGTGCGTGCTGACCTGCCCGACCACCGCGGTCTACGCCGGACTGTTCGAGGGCGACGCGATCGCGCTGGGCAAGAACCTGCGCTTCTTCGGCGACGGCTGGCAGACCAGCAAGGTGATTGGCGGCCAGCGCTACTGGCGCGTGCCGGTGATGGACGGCGAGTTCGTCGCGCAGGAAACCACCTGGGTCACGACCCAGGCCGTCGGCGGCGGCAACCTGCTGCTGCTGGCGACCGACACCGCGGCGGCGCTGGCGGCGGCGGAAGCCGCGGTCGCCGCGATGAAGCAGCTGCCCAACATCGTGATGCCCTTCCCCGGCGGCGTGGTGCGCTCGGGCTCCAAGGTCGGCAGCAAGTACCCGACGCTCGGCGCGTCGACCAACGACGCCTACTGCCCCAGCCTGCGCGAGCTGGCCGCGAAGAGCGAGCTCGGCCCCGACATCGGCAGCGTGATGGAGATCGTGATCGACGGACTGACCGACGCCGACGTGGCGGCTGCGATGCGCACCGGCCTGAAGACCCTGATCGAGCGTGGCGCCGCGTCGGGCCTGAAGCGCATCGGCGCCGGCAACTACGGTGGCAAGCTCGGGCCCTTCCTCTATCACCTGCACAAGCTGGTGCCGGGCACGGCGGAGGGGCGGTCATGAGCCCGGCGCACGGCCGCCCGAAGCCGGGCGACATCCCCGCGGGGGATCGTGAGCGGCCGGCGGCCGTGAGCGAGGGGCGGTCATGAGCGGCTGGACACTCACGCTGAAGCAGGCACCGGCGCTGCGCCTGGATCTGCGCGCGCTGTCGCCCGCGGCCCTCGCCGGTCTGTCGGCCGACGCGGTGGCGAAGTTCGGCGTCTGGCACGGCAACGAGTCGGTCGCGCTGGGCGAGCTGTTCACGATCACCGCACGAAGCGACGACGCGCTCCGCTTCGAGGGCGATCTGTCCCGCGCCGACCGCATCGGCTGGCAGCTCACCGCCGGACGCATCCACGTGGACGGCCCGGTCGGCGACTACCTCGGCGCCGGCATGAGCGGCGGCGAGATCGTCGCGCGCCGTCATGCCGGCCTGCTGGCGGCCTGCGAGATGTCGGGCGGCCGGCTGGAGATCGGCGGCAACGTCGGCGATTACGCCGCCAGCGCCCTGCCGGGCAGCATGGACGGCATGCGCGGCGGCACGCTGCTCGTGCGCGGTTCGGCCGGCGCACGCTTCGGCGACCGCATGCGGCGCGGCAGCGCGCTGGTGTTCGGCGACGCCGGCGACTCTCGCTCGGCGCATGTGGCCGGCACGATCGCGGTGGCCGGCCGCATCGGCGCGCACGCCGGCTACGGCATGCGCCGCGGCAGCGTGGTCTGCGCCGGCACGGCGCCGACGATCCCGCCCACCTTCGTGGCCAACGACGCAACATCGACGTGTTCTGGCAGCTGCTGGCGCGCGACCTGGCGCGCCATGGCGGCGCCTTCGCTGGCCTGCCGGCACGGCGCGTGCAACGGCATCTGGGCGACCTCGCTGCGGGCGGCAAGGGCGAACTGCTGCTGTGCGTCTGAGCGAGCCGCGCTCCGGCACGGCGCGGCCCGGCTAAGCTCTTGAAAGGTGCCGGGACGGACCCGGCCACTCCTGCCGCTTCATTCGATTTCTTCTTTCGTCCCACTCACTCGAGACCCTGCCATGAGCAAGACCTACACCTTCCACGCCGGCGAAGCCACCGTGTTCGCCGCAGACGGCCAGTTCACCGACGCGATGCCGGAGATCCTGATCGGCCGCACCGACGGCCCGGTCGGCGCCGCGTTCGCCAACATGATGGCGCAGAGCAAGGGCCACACCGCGATGTTCGCGATCCGCGCCTGCAACCAGATGGTCCGCCCGGCGACGATCACCGTGCCGAAGGTGACCCTGAAGGACAGTGCCAACATCGACCTGTTCGGCGGCGTGGTGCAGGCGGCCACCGCCGACGCGGTGATCGACTGCGTGATCGAGGGCATCATCCCCAAGGACGTGGCCAACGAGCTGTGCATCGTGAGCCTGGTGTGGATCGATCCCCGCTGCGCGAAGGATCCGAACCTCGACAAGAAGGACATGTACCGCACCAACTACGAGGCCACCAAGCTGGCCATCCGCCGCGCGCTGAACAACGAGCCGTCGATCGACGAGTTGATCGCGAACCGGCACACGATCCGGCACGACATGGACGACTGGTCATGACGACCACCCTCGTTGAGAAATGACGATCACCCCCGTTGCGGCTGCGCCGCTCCCCCTCGAAGGGGGCGACGCTGGCGGGCCGGCGGAGCCGGAACCGCGGCGTCCACTGGGTGGGCTGCGGTTGGCTCCGGCCTGCGCGCTGGGGCGGCGTGGTTGACTGAATGAGTGCGCGTGGACGCTGACCGAGTGCCGATGAGCGACGACGTGGAGGCCTTTGCGCTGCTGGACGACCGCGCGGCGACCGCGGAGCGGCCGAGCAGCCGGCTCTACACGGACCATGTGCGGACGCACCGCTGCGAGGATCCGGCCGCGCTCGACGCGGTGTGGCGCGCGGTCGAGGCCGACCAGCGCGCCGGCCTGCACGCGGTGCTGCTGGCCGACTACGAATGGGGCGCGAAGCTGCTGCAGGCCGGTCGCCGCGCCGGCGACGCCCGGGCCGCGCTGCGCGTACTGATGTTCCGCGAACTGCGGCGGCTGTCGGCCGACGAGGCCGGGCACTGGCTGGCCACGCGGGAGGGCTCGGCCGAGCCTGGCCCGGCCGGCGCGCTGGACGTGCAGGCCAGCGTGGACCGCACCGCCTTCCACGCCGCGATCGGCCACATCCACGAGGCCATCCGCGCCGGCGAGACCTACCAGGTCAACTACACCTACCGGCTGGACTTCCAGGCCCACGGCGCGCCGGTCGCGCTCTACCGCCGGCTGCGTGCGCGCCAGCCGGTGCCCTATGGCGCCTTCATCGCGCTGCCGGCCGACGAGGTGGCCGCGAGCGGCGTCGCACACGTGCTGTCGTGCTCGCCGGAGCTGTTCGTCCGCCATGCGCAGGGCCGGCTCGTCGCCAAGCCGATGAAGGGCACGGCGCCGCGCCGTGCGGTGCTCGAAGGCGACAGCGAGACCGCCCGGCTGCTGAGCCTGGACACCAAGAACCGCGCCGAGAACCTGATGATCGTCGACCTGCTGCGCAACGACCTCGGTCGCATCGCCCGCACCGGCTCGGTGAAGGTGCCGGAGCTGTTCGAGGTGGAGTCGCATGCCACCGTGTTCCAGATGACCTCGACGGTCAGTGCCGAGCTGGCACCCGGCACCGACCTGCCGACGGTGCTGCGCGCCGTGTTTCCCTGCGGCTCGATCACCGGCGCCCCCAAGCACCACACGATGGAGCTGATCGCCGGGCTGGAAAGCACGCCACGCGGCCTGTACTGTGGCGCCATCGGCTGGGTCGACCTGCCGACCGCAGCGCCGGACGGGGCCTGCGGCGACTTCTGCCTGTCGGTGGCGATCCGCACGCTGACCCTGGGCCCGCCCGCGCCCGACGGTCTGCGCGCGGGCCGGCTGGGCATCGGTGCCGGCATCGTGCTGGACAGCGAGGCCGAGGACGAATACGGGGAATGCCAGTTGAAGGGGCGTTTCCTGACCGGCCTCGATCCGGGCTTCTCGATCTTCGAGACCCTGCACGCGACGCGCGAGCAGGGCGTGCGCCATCTTGACCGTCACCTCGCGCGCCTGCAGCGCAGTGCCACCGCGCTGGGTTTTCGCTGGGACGAGATCGAACTGCGTGAGGCGCTGCAGGAGCAGGTCGGCCGCCTGCCCGCCGGCGCGCCCTGCCGGCTGCGCCTGTCGCTCGACCGCGCCGGCCGCTGCGAGTTCACCGGCGCGCC
>NZ_AZSN01000172.1:0-7168 GCF_000576225.1 Methylibium sp. T29-B
GGCGCGCGGCGCTGCCGCCGGCGGTCTCGCCGATCATGGCCTGCGCCAGCTCGGCCGGCGTGGTGTCGGGCACGCCCACGCCGTGCACCTTGCGACCGCGGCGCAGCACCGTCACGCCGTCGGCGTAGGCCATCACCTCGCGAAACTTGTGCGTGATCATCAGCACCGTGCATTCGCCGCGCCGCGCGACGGCACGCACGAAGGCCAGCACCTCGTCGGCCTCCTGCGGCGTGAGCACCGAGGTGGGCTCGTCCAGGATCAGCAGCCGAGGCTTCAGGTAGAGCTGCTTCAGCAGCTCGAGCTTCTGCTTCTCGCCGGCGGCCAGCTGGGCCGGCGTGGCGTCGAGGTCGAGCGTGAACGGCGTGGTGGTCAGGAACTCGGCCAGCGCCTTGCGCTCCTTGGCCCAGTCGATCAGCGCCGGCGTGCGGCCGCCGGCCAGCAGCAGGTTCTCGGCCACCGTCATGCCGGGCGCCAGCGTGAAGTGCTGGTAGACCATGCCGATGCCCAGCGCGCGCGCGACGATGGGCGAGGCGATGTCCTGCTCGCGGCCGTCGATCAGCACCGCGCCGTGCTCCGGCGGGTGGTAGCCAGCCACGCACTTGACCAGCGTGGACTTGCCCGCGCCGTTCTCGCCGAGCAGCGCATGCACCGAGCCGGCCGGCACCTGCATCGACACGCCATCCAGCGCGGTGAAGCTGCCGAAGCGCTTGGTGAGCTCGAAGGTGTCGAGCGCGAGTGCGCCCTCGGTCGGCGGTCGGGGGTCGAGCGGGGCGGTCATGCCAGCGTCTCCAGCACCGCGGTGGACGACGCCACCGCGCCGAACACGCCGCCCTGCATCTTGACCATGTGCAACGCCGCGAGGTGGTTGCTGGGGTCGGTGGCCGCGGTGCAGTCCGACAGCAGCAGGCATTCGTAGCCGCGGTCGTTGGCGTCGCGCATCGTGGTGTGCACGCACACGTCGGTGGTGATGCCGGCGAGCAGCAGGTTGCGGATGCCGCGCACGCGCAGCAGCATGTCGAGGTCGGTGGCGTAGAACGAGCCTTGCCGGGCTTGTCGATCACCGGCTCGCCGGGCCGTGGTGCCAGCTCGGGGATGATTTCCCAGCCCGGCTCGCCGCGCACCAGGATGCGGCCGCAGGGGCCGACGTCGCCGATGCCCACGCCGCCGGTGCCGGCACGGCGCGAGCGCCAGCGCTTGTTGGCCGGCAGGTCGGCGAGGTCGGGGCGGTGGCCTTCGCGGGTGTGGATGATGTGGAAGCCAGCGTGCGCAGGCGCGCCATCAGCCGCTTGATCGGCTCGATGGGCGCGCGCGTCAGCGCCAGGTCGTAGCCCATCTTGTCGACGTAGCCGCCGACGCCGCAGAAGTCGGTCTGCATGTCGATGACGATCAGCGCGGTGTTGTCGGGGCGCAGGTCGCCGTCGTAAGGCCAGGGGTAGGGCTCGGCATCGACGAAGGATTCGTTGGGCATCGCAGGCTCCTTCTTCTCTCAGCGCGCGGACGACAGCTCGCCCGGGCTGCCCTGCGCCACGCTGCCGGGCCGCAGCTCAGCACCAGGATCACCAGCGTGAGCACATAGGGCACGGCACTGAACAGGTAGTAGCCCTGGCTGATGCCGATGGACTGCAGCGCCGGGCCGATGGCGCCGGCCCCGCCGAAAAGCAGCGCCGCGCCCACGCAACGCAGCGGACTCCAGCGCGCGAAGATCACCAGCGCCACGGCGATCAGGCCCTGGCCCGAGGAGATGCCCTCGTTCCAGCTGCCGGGGTAGAACAGCGTGAGCGACGCACCGCCCAGCCCGGCGATCGCGCCACCCGCCGCGGTGGCGGCGATGCGGATCGCGCCGACCGAGTAGCCGAGCGCGCGCGTCGCGTTGGCCGAGTCGCCGGCCAGCCGCACCAGCAGGCCCCAGCGGGTGCGCGCGAAGCCCAGCCACAGCACGACCGCGAGCACGATGCCCAGCGGCAGCAGCGGGTTGATCTGCAGCGCGGCCTGCACCACGCTCGACTCGCTCCAGCCGCCCAGCGCGAAGGGTGTGAGCTGCGGCGCCTGCGGCTGGATCAGCGGCTTGCCGAGGTAGAAGGCCAGGCCGGTGCCGAGCAGCATCAGCGCGATGCCGGTGGCCACGTCGTTCACGCGCGGCAGCGTGCACAGCAGCCCGTGCAGCAGCGCCAGCAGCGCACCGGCGCCGGCCGCGACCAGCACGCCGACCCACACCGAGCCGCTGAGATAGGCGCCGCCGAAGGCCGCCATCGCCGACAGCACCAGCACGCCCTCGAGGCCGAGGTTGATGCGGCCGGCCTTCTCGGTGAGGCACTCGCCGAGGCTCACGAACAGGAAGGGCACGCCGACGCGCAAGGCGCCGCCGAGGATGGCGGCGGAGAAGGCGATCAGGGTGTCGCTCATGACGTGGCTCCCGTGTGCTCGATCGCCCGCTGCTTCGTCGTCATCCTCGTCATCACGTTCCCCCGCCCTTGACCTTCAACTGCACCGGCGCCGCCGGCCCGGCCGGGGGCCTGAGCTTCACCGCGGCGGCGCGCCAGTCGATGCCGCGCAGCGCCTCGCTGGCGAGGATCAGCACGAAGGCGATGCCCTGCAGCACCTGCACCGAGGCGTCGGGCAGGTCGAGCCGGCGCTGCAGCAGGCTGCCGGCCGCGCCGAAGCCACCGAACAGGATGGCGACCGGGATCACGGCGATCGGGTTGTGCCGTGCGATGAAGCTCACCAGGATGCCCGCGTAGCCGTAGCCGGCGATGATGGAAGCGTTGGCGTTTGTGTGCACCGCGGCCACCTCGATCGCACCGGCCAGCCCGGCGCAGGCGCCGCCGATCGCGCAGGCGATCAGGATCAGCCCGCTGGCCGGCAGGCCCACCAACTGCGCGGTGCGCGGGTTGCCGCCGACCACGCGCACCGCGAAGCCGCGCGCGGTGAGCGCGAGCCACAGGCCCAGCGCCGCGCAGGCCAGCAGGCCCAGCACCAGGCCCCAGTGCACGTCGGAGCCGAACATGCCGCCGATGCGGATGCCTTCGTCCAGCGCGCGCGTGGACGGCTTGTTCAGCGTGGCCGGGTCACGCAGCGGGCCCTCGACGATCTGCTTGAACAGTGCGATCGCGATGTAGGCGAGCAGCAGGCTGCTGATGGTCTCGTTGACGCCGCGGTACTGCCGCAGCGCACCGGCCAGCGCGATCCACGCGGCGCCGGCCGCCATGCCGGCCGCGCAGACCAGCACGGTGCCGATCACGTTGCCCGGCAGCGGCACCGCGTAGGGCAGCGCCGCTGCGGCCAGGCCGCCGAGCACCAGCGCACCTTCGCCGCCGATGATCACCAGGCCGGCACGCGCCGGCAGCGCGACGCACAGCGCAGTGAGCATCAGCGGCGCGGCGCGCTGCAGCGTGTTCTGCCAAGAGAACCAGTCGCCGAAGGCGCCCTTGAACAGCAGCACCCAGACCTCGACCGGGTCGGTGCCACCGAACCACACGAACACGCCGAACAGCAGCAGCGCGGCGAGCAGCGCGCCGATCGGCAGCAGGATGTCGGCGAGGGCAGTGCTGCGCATGGCGGTCGGCTCCGGTGGCGTTCTCAGAGGTGCGCGCAGGCGCGGCAGGCGGTGGGCGCCGGGGCGGTGATGGGGTGCAGTCGGCGCGCTGCGCCGACTGCGCTGCGGTGCGCGTGCCGCAGGCGCGTCGCGCAACTCGCTTTGTTCGCTGCGCGAACTGCGCTCGGACAAGCACGACGGATCGGATCACGAAGCGCGCTGCGCGCGCCGCCTGCGGCCCTGTGCTCCTCGCTGCACCCCGACACCGCCCCCGGCGCCCACCGCCTGCCGCGCTGAACTCTCGGTGGCAGACCATCGCGGCGCGGCACCGATGTCTCTGCCGGGGTGTGGCCGGCCGGGCCGGGGGGCGCGTGAGAGGCGCCGAGGCGCGCAGGGTGCGTGGCCGGCGCGCGACGCGCGCCTCGTGGACTGACTGGCCGCGGCTGTCCGAGCGCCGTGAGCGCAGCGAACAGAGCGAGTTCCGCGGCCCGGCCATGCAACCGAGCACCGCAGGGAAGCCGGCGCCGAGCGCCGGCCGCCGAACCCGTGCACTCCGGCCCGGCCGGCCACGCCCCGGCGGCTCGGTCCGAGCGCTGCTCCAGACAGCTTGTCGGTCGACACGGTCCGCGCTCGCCTCAGATCGACCCGACCACACCCTCGACCAGGTAGTTCATCTTCTCGAGCTCGAGGTCGGTCTGCTTCAGCACCTTGCCGGCCGGGATGACCACCGCGCCCTTGTTGTCCTTCAGTCCGCCGGTGAAGATGTCGAACGAGCCGGCGATCATCTTGGCCTTGATGCCGTCGGCGGCCGTCTTCGCGGCCTCCGGCACCATCGGGCCGTAGGCCGACATCTTCACGTAGCCTTCCTTCAGGCCGCCGCGCAGGAAGTTCGGGTGCGGCTTGCCGGCCTGCGCCGCCTCGATGATGGTCTTGTAGGCGGTGAGCCAGTTCCACTCGGCGCCGGTCAGGTAGGCATTGGGCGCGAGCTTGGCCTGGCTGGCGTGGTAGCCGCAGACCATCTTGCCGCGCTTGGCGGCGGTCTCGACGATCACCTTCGGGCCGTCGACGTGCATCGTGAACACGTCGGCACCCTGGTCGGCCAGGCTGTTGGTGGCCTCGGCCTCCTTGACGGCCATCGACCACTCGCCGGTGAAGATGACCGTGCAGGTGATCTTGGGGTCGACCGAGCGCGCGCCCATCGTGAAGGCGTTGATGTTGCGCAGCACCTGCGGGATCGGCTTGGCGGCCACGAAGCCGAGCTTCTTGCTCTTGCTCATGTGGCCGGCGATCACGCCGTTGAGGTACTGGCACTCGTCGATGTAGCCGAAGAAGCTGCCGGTGTTCTTGGGGTGCTTGCCCTCGGTCCACATGCCGCCGCAGTGCGAGAAGCGCACGTCGGGGTACTTGGCGGCGAGCGCCAGCATGTGCGGGTCGAAGTAGCCGAACGAGGTGGGGAACAGCAGCTTGGCGCCGTCCTGCACGATCATGCCGGTCATGGTCTTCTGCACCGCGGTGGTCTCGGGAACGTTCTCCTCCTCGACGACCTTGATGCCGGGCAGCTTCTTCACCTCGGCCGCGGCGGCGGCCTGCGCCTGGTTGTAGCCGAAGTCGTCCTTCGGGCCGACGTAGATCACGCCGATGGTCATCTTGGTCTGGGCCTGCGCGGCGCGCAGTGCCCAGGGCGAGGCGGTGGCCAGGCCGGCGGCCGACAGTTGCGCCAGGGCGCGGCGGCGGGAGGCCCGGAAATCGTGTTGCGTCATGGTTCCTTCTTCCTCGATGTGGATGGCACGGCAGCAGCGGGACGGGGCATCCGCAACCGGCGCGGCCGGTCTTGGTGCACGTATTGGTATACAAGATGGAATACGCAAATGCCGTGCCTGCGGCCGGCTGCCGCAGCGGCGCGGCGGATGGGGCGGTGGAGCGATGCGCAGCCCGGCCCCGGCGCCCAGAGGCGCCGGAAACGGCAGGGGGTGGCAGCGTGGGTGGCGCGTCAGCGCGCGAGCTGCGCGCGGGCCTGCTGGAGCATCGCCAGCGTGATCTTGCGGACCTCGGACTTGCTCTGCTCGACGTGGCTGCGCAGCAGCAGCTGGGCCTGGTCGAGCTTGCGCTGCATCACTGCGCGCAGGATCTTGGCGTGCTCGGTGTAGGTGGCGTCGATGCGGTCGCCGCGCGTGAAATCGAGCCGGCGGATGATGCGGATGCGCTCGGTCACGTCCCAGTGGACGCGGGCGATCTCGGCGTTGCCGGCGGCGCGCACCAGCGTGGCGTGGAACTGCTCGTCGAGTGCACCGACTTCGCGCCCGTCGCTCAGGCGTTCGGCGGCCGGCAGCAGCCAGGTCTTCTTCAGCGCGTCGAGTTCGGGCGAGGAGTCTTCGGCACGGGCGCACAGCTTGGCCACGCTGGCCAGCTCGAGCAGCACGCGCAGGTCGTAGAGCTGCTCGAGCTTGTCGAAATCGATCGGCCGCACGTACCAGCCCGATTTCGATTCCACTTCGAGGAAGCCCTCGTTGCGCAGCCGGAACAGTGCCTCGCGCACCGGGGTGCGGCTGACGCCGAGGCGGGTGCCGATCTCGGCCTCGGAGAAGCGGTCGCCGGGCACCAGCAGGAAATCGTGGATCTCGGCCTTGAGCCGGGCGTAGGCCTGTTCGGCGAGGTTGCTGCGCACTGCGGTGGCGGGCAGCGCGGTGGCCGGGGCTGCTGCGGCGGTGGCGCGCGCGCGGGAGCGGCGGTTGCGGGACGGCGGGCGGGACGCGTGCTCATCGCGCGAGTCTAGACGGCGCTCGGAACTCAGCCATCGATCAGGCTCACGTGCGCGGCCACCACGCGCCAGCCGCCGTCGGCGAAGCGCACCCAGGTCTGGCTCTGGCGGCCGATGCGGGCGTCGCCGTCGCGGTGGAACTCGGTCATCGCGGTGGCGAAGTCCTGACCGTAGGTGGTGATCACGGTGAGCGCGAGGCGGCGTGCCAGGCCCTGCGAGGGGCGCGCGCGGCGGAAGGCGCGGATCGCGTCGATGCCGACCAGGTTCTCGGCGGTGCCGTAGCGCACCGTGTGCGCGCTCGGCCAGAACAGCGCGTCGAGCACGTCGATGCGGTTGTGGACCAGCGCGTCCTCGTAGCGCGCGAACACGGCCTGCATCTCGGCCAGCACCTCGGGGCGGTTGATGTCGTGGTCTTCGGTCATCGCCGATCTTCCTTCGGATTCAGTCGAGCGCGGCGACCGGCGAGCGCGCGACGCCGGCGGCCTCGAGCGCGGCACCGACGCGCAGCGCATGGTCCTCGCGCCAGGGGGCGGCGATCACCTGCACGCCGATCGGCAGGCCCGGCTGCGCCTCGCTGCAGCCCCACACCGGCACCGCGCACACCGGCAGGCCGATGCAGGAGATCGGCTGCGTCAGCAGGCCCAGGCTGGGCCGGGCCGGCAGCCGCTGGCCGTTCAGCTCCAGCCACTCGGTGCCGAGCAGTGGCGCGACGCAGGGCGTGGCCGGCGCCAGCAGCACGTCGACCTGGCCGAACAGCTCCGCCGCGCGCTGTGCGAACCAGCGCCGCACGCGCTGCGCCTGCAGCACCCAGGCGGCCGGCAGCAGCGCGCCGGCGAGGAAGCGGTCGCGCGACAGCGGCTCGAAGTCGTGCGCGCGCG
>NZ_AZSN01000173.1:0-7098 GCF_000576225.1 Methylibium sp. T29-B
TTTTCGGTCGGCGTCAACAGCCGAGGCCCTTCGCCTCGGCCGCCGTGGCCGATGCCGCATCGGTGCAGCAGGTCCCTGAAATTGCAGTACACGCCGCCACCGTCCAGTCGGCCGCCGCGCGGTGAAGGGAAGAAGTACTCGTCGTCCGAGCGTGGCCCCAGCGCGGCCGTGTACTTCTGCAGACGAGCGACCAGTGGCCGGGCCGGCGGCACCAGGCGGTCCTTGCGGAATTTGGTGTCGTTGATGTGCAGCACGCCTTGGAGCAGGTCGACGTCGCGCATGCGCAGGCTCAGCGCCTCTTCGAGGCGAAGGCCGCATCCGTACAGCACGCGCAGCAGCTCCGGCAGAACGATGTGGCGTAGGTGGGTCGACGCCATCGGCTCGATCCGGTCAGCGGCTTCGAGCAATCGGCGGACTTCCTCGTGCGTCAACACGCGTGCCAGGAACGACTTCGACTCCTTGGCGCCGACGGCCTGATCTGGCACGTCGGCGGGAAGGCCGAGCCGGCGCATGAACAGAGCGAAGTGGCGAACCAGGTTGATACGATCGCGCTGGGTCTTGCCGGTCTCGTGCGGCTGCTTGGCCAACCACGATGAGGTCACGGACCTCAGCAACTCGACTTGCTGCAAGCCTTGGCGGCACAGATGGGCGTCGAGTCGGCACAGGCTCCATGCGCCAACGTTGTAGCGATAGCCACAGGCTCGCTTCTCCTGAATGAACTGCGCCATCAGTGGGGCCAAGGGGCTGTGACCGGTGAATGTCGCGGGCTTACGAGGCGCGGCCATGGCACACCTCCTCCGGATCGATGGCTGCGATGCGCAGCGTCTCCACATCGGCCTTGGCGTAGATGAAGGTCGTTGCTGGCGAGGCATGCCCCAACACGGCCGAGATGACCGGGAACGGCGTCTGAGCACCAAGCAGCCGGGTGGCAAGGGTGTGGCGCAGCGAGTGCAGGCCCTGACGCTGTGGCGCCTTGAACTTGATCCCGGCCAGTTCCCGCCAGTACGCCACGACGCGGTGGAGCCGGTCGTTCTCGCGGATCGGCGCGAACGGTGGCGTCAGGTTAGTGAACAGATGTCGGTGCTCTACCGGTGGTCGCCCAGCTCGCAGGTAGTCAATGAGTGCGGCGCCGACCTCCTCGATCAGCGGCAAGACCAGCGGCTCACCCGTCTTGTTCTGCACGATCTCGATGGTGGACGTGGTCCAGTGCAGGTGGTCGAGCGTCAGGTGCTTGATGTCGCCCAGGCGCAGACCCAAGCGTGCGGCGAGCATCAAGATGGCGTAGTCACGCCGGCCCTTCGGTGAGCTGCGATCGACCGCGGCAAGCAGCCGCTCGACCAGTCCCGGCTCCCACGCCGACGGCACCTTGGCATTGCTGGCCAGTCGAACGGTTGGGATCGCGGCGCTGAGGTCACGCGGCAGGGCGCCGCGCATGAAGAGGAACTGCAGGAACAGCCTCACGCTGGACGAGACGCACGCGACGGTCATCGGCTTCCAGCCCGTCCGGGTCTGAACGAAGGCGCTGAGGTGTTCGGCCTGCAGGGTGTCCAGCGTCTCCAGGCCGCGAGTGCGCAGGAAGTCCAGGAAGACCGCGATGTCGTGCATGCGCTCGGCCAGGCTGCTGGGCCGAAGATGCCGCCGCTCCCGGGCGTACTGCTCGTACTCCCGCAGGGCCTTGTGCATGCCCACCGGTACGCGAAGCCCGGTGGTCTCCACCACGAAGCGGCTGATGGTGCCAGTGCGCGCGAAGTCGTCGAGCACCCTGATGCCGAAGACCAAGTGCCGCCGCCACTGTTGGCCGAGCTTGAGCACCTCCCCGTCGCGAACGCCGTACGTCTGCTCGAAGCGCATGGCAAGTTCACGCGTGTACTCGGCAGGCAGGCCTTGGGCACGGGCGAAGTTGGCCAGTTGCTCCCACACCCGCTTGTAGCGATTGATGGTGCGGATGGTGTAGCTGCGCATCAGCAGTTCTTGCGCAGCGCCTTGGCACAACGTCTCCAGCGCCAGTGCACCGGATCCATTGGAGTTGAGCGAATCCATGATCGTCTCCTCGTTGGCGGCGGCCACAGCGGCCACCGGGGAGGACGATCTTGGAAGCGTTATGCGCAGTCGGGATGGCCTACGTCATAGGTGGCTCGCTCGGCTTGAGGCCCTTGCTGCGCATAACGGCGGACGAACCTAAATACGCGATATGTGTAGCTGCACATATCTGCTATTTAGGTCAGACCGCCGTTATGCGCACAAAACCGCCAGCCGGCTCGCCGGCCGATGTGGCCGCGCCTGCGACCGCCGAACTCGACGCCCCGCCGGTGGCCACCCCCTCCACTTCCACGCTCTGAGGACACCATGAAGCCCTACAAGCTGCCCTTCAGCCTCCCGCCGGCGCTGCCGATGCCGTTCGACGCGGATGCGCCCATCGCCCCCGATCTGTTCGACAAGCCCGCATTGCCGGCCGTGCGGTGCGAGCCCTTGGCCCGCGTTTGGTCCAGGGCGCTGCGCGATGGTGTCGCGGCGGCGGTCACGCACGACCATGCGCTGTTCGAGAGGCTCCCTGGCCGTCACGATCCGGAGTCGCTGAACGGCATCTACACCGACTCACCGCTGGTGAGTCCCTGGACGCCCGCCAACCTGGCGCACCAGTTGCCGCCGATGGAGCGGGCCGGGATTCGGGCTTTCAGTCCCACGCTGTGGCTGCTCGAATGGGATATCGGCGGCAGCCTGGTCTGGGAGCTGATCGTGCCCGCCCTGCTCGACGACGCAGCACGCGCGGCGTTCTGGGCCGGGGCGATGGTCACCGCCTTCGGCTATGTCGAGGAGGATCGCGCGGCATTCGCCAAGTTCGCCATTGCGGCGATACGCCGGCCGACCGTGGGGCTCGAGCTGGACATCCGCCAGACACCGTTCGGCATCTGGTGCCCGTGGCTTCCGCGGGCGACGCCAGCGGCTCGCCACGCCGCCAAGCGATGGATGCTCGATCATCTGCCGGGCCTGCTGCGGCACATGAGCGGAGAGATCGCGCCGTTCGACATCCCCGGCGACCACGACCTGTTCGCCGTGCCGCTGATGCCGGACCCCGTCACGGCCCTGCCGCACCCGAGAGGCGTGCTTCACTAGTGCCCACCGTCCCGGCCCTCGATCAACGGGCGCCTTCGTCGAGGGCTTCCTCGTCCTGCGGCGCATCCCCGGGCTCAGCTTCCATGTCCCCGCCGTCAAGCCGCGCGCGCCCCGTCTCGGACCGTTGCGGCGGGGTCCGCAGGCACCGCGGCAGCCAGCCCGTCGCGGCCAGCGCCTGCTCGGCACCTGCCGCAGCGCCATCCTTCTTCAGCCCGGCCAGCGGCGCGGCGGCGTTGGCACCCGCGGCCTCGGTCACCACGGCGAGCGTCGTCGCTTTCGACACATGGTTGAAGTACGAGGCGGCACTGGCCTTCCACCAGCGCCGCATGTCGAGTGCCAGCGCCTGGGCCAGCGCGTCCGTGCTCTGGCGTTCGCGCTCGGTGCCTTCGACCCCGGTGACGCTCGCGGCGACGAGGAAGGTCAGCAGTCCGATCACGGTCGGGCGTTCCTGCGCCAGCAGCCAGGGCATCAAGGCCGCGCCGTCGGCCGGCAGTCGCGCGGTCCACTCGACGCGCGTCTGCTCCATCAGCTTCCAGGCTTCGGCCTCGGCCATGTCCGCGGACTCGCGCCGCAGGCGTCGTGCGTCTCGCTCGCGCTGACGGTGAGCGCATCGTCGCCGCCGCGGTAGCGGTGGAAGCCGTCCTTGAGCAGCTTCGCGGCCAGATGAGCTGTCAGCGCGGCCAGGGCCACGTCGGGCCGCAACAGCAGTTCGGCCTGGATCGCCGCGACGCGGTGCGCGGTCAGGCTGCGCATCAGCTTCTCGGAATGCACCGCGCGGGCGCCGCCCTTGGGCAGGCTCACGAGGGCAGTGCCGGTGGTCGGCTCGCCGCTCGTGGCCTGCCGCGCGGCCTGCACGACCGCATCACGATCCTCCGGCCGGACCAGCCCGCGCTTGACCTCGACTGTCCCCCGCGCTCCCACGAACACCACGCAGCCCGCCAGCGCCATCAGGTCCGCCGGAAACACCGCCAGCGCTTCGTCGATGGTGCTCAGTTCGGTTTGCAGCCGCTCGTCGTCGGTTTCCAGCGCGGCGTACTCGTTCTCGTCGCCGTCGTCGTCCGAGATCGCCTCCATGCGCGCGTGCAGCGTCTCCAGTTCGGCTTCGAGTTGCGCATGGCGCGCCGCCTCGTCGGCGTTCGGCGCGCGACATGCGCGGCGCACCTCGCTGTGACGCTGGTAGTCCTCGTAGACATACTGGGCCCGCACGTCGACCCACTTCCAGCCTTCGGCGGCTACCTCGCGGGCCGGCTGCTGAAGCTTGTCCAGCGCCAGTCGTTCGAGCAGCGCGGCGTCCTGCAGGTAGGCCTTGCCGTCGTCGCTGAACAGGTCGCGCCGCAGGTGGCCGCCCGCGGCCTCGTAGGCGGCCACCGTCACGAAGATCGCCACGCCGTCGCGATCCGACTCGACCTCGCCGCGGGTCAGCAGCCGGCGCAGTTGATCCGCGCTGCGGTTCCATTCAGGCAGCTGCTGCCACAGCTGCTCCTGGCGCGCCGGGTCGTCGATCGATGCGAGCACCATCAGGCAGTCCAGGCCAATCCCGCCTTCGCGAAACAGCGTCAGCAGCGCAGGCGACACCGCCGCCAACTTGAGCCGGCGCTTCACGACCTGCGGCGTGACGCCGAAGGCCGCCGCCACGTCCTCGACCGACCGGCCCCCGTCGATGAGCCGGGCGAAGGCGGCGAACTCGTCGGCCGGGTTCAAGGCCTCGCGCTCGACGTTCTCGATCAGGCTGGCCATCAGCGCTTGTTCCGCCGGCACCACCAGCACCGGCACCGGCTGGTTCTCGGCCCAGCGGCCTTGCTCCACCAGCAGTGCCATCGCGCGCAGACGCCGGCCGCCGGCGCAGACCTCGTGCAAGCCACGCGCGCCGCGCACGACGATCAGGTTGTGCAGCAGGCCCGCGGCCTCGATGGACGCGGCCAGTTCGGTGAGCGGCAGCGGCGCCGCCGGGTTCTCGGGCCGCGCCTGGTAGGTCGGCGACAGCACGAGCTTGTTGAAGGAAACGAAGCTGCGGGGTGAAGCCGCGATCACGGCTTCCAGCTCCTGCTTGGAGGGTTTCATGGGGGCTCCTGAATGAGGGCGGGCGCGACATCGGCCCGTGGATTCAGGTTCCCATGAGGGATGGCGCCATCAAGTGGGGCGGCTTGAGGGCATGACGTGAGCGATGTGCTTGTTGGATCGACCCGATCCGTTCCATCGCCACCGCACGCCGCCACCGTGGGCGGGGCTTCGCAGTGGCAACCTGTTGAGACGTGATCGGACCCGCAGGCCTTCGCGCACAGTGCAAGGGCTACCCGCAGGCGTCAGCCTGCCCAGCCCCGACTTGCGTCGGCGCCGCGGTCGATACCCGCCTCCAAGCCCCTTCGTGCTCCGCCTGGAGCCCGATGCCCGCGGCGCACCGACACCGCATCTGACTGAATGATCGCCGCCTCGCGCGGCACCAGAGCCACCCACCCATGCGCCTGCGCATCCGGTGGGCCATCCATCCACCCTGACGGGGAGCCATCTCCCCGCGGGGCAGGTGCGTCTCCGTCGCCCCACGGAGACCCCCATGACTCGCATCCCCGAGCCCTGTTCCTGGCTGCCCGGCTTCGAGCCGGAGCCCGCCGCGGCCTTCGCGCCACCCCATGCCCCCCGTCCCTCCCGATCCGCCGCTCGACGACGAGCCGGGCGACGAGGAACAAGAGCCCCGTCCGCCGCAACCGTTGTGGCGGCCGAGCGAGCCGCCGACGCCCAGCGCCGCGCTGCGCCCCTGGCCCCAACTGCCCGCCGCCGGGCTCGACATCCCGCGCGGCGCCGTCGCCAAGTTCGAGGCCAACCTGGCCGCGATCGACACCCTGCGCGCGCTCGACGCGTCGGGCAACGAGCCCGACGAGAACCAGCGCAGCACGCTGCTGCGCTACACCGGCTGGGGTGGCCTGCCCGCGAGCTTCAACCTCGAGGCGCCGGAACCGGCCTGGGCACGTCGCGCCGCGCAACTGCGCGACGCGCTCGACACCGATGACCACAGCTCTGCGCTGGCGTCGGTCAACAACAGCCACTACACCCCGGCCGCAGTGATCGCGGCGATGTGGCAGGCGGTTCGAGGCTTTGGGTTCAATGGAGGCCGTGTGCTCGAACCGAGCGCCGGCATCGGCCACTTCCTTGGTGCGATGCCGGCGGCGCTGGCCGAGCACTGCACGGTCACGGCCATCGAGATCGACCGGCTTTCGGGCCGGATGCTGCGGGCGCTCTACGGCGCCAGCGGTGTGGACGTGCGCATCGGAGCGTTCGAGAAGACGCCGCTCGCCAATGACTGGTACGACCTGGCGATCGGCAACGTGCCCTTCGGTGCCTACAAGGTGGCCGATTCGAGCAACCGGCCCTACGGCCGCTTCAGCATCCACAACTACTTCTTCGGCCGCGCGCTCGATCTGCTGCGGCCCGGTGGGCTGGCCTGTTTCATCACCAGCAGCCACACGATGGACAGCTGGGAGGACACCGTGCGGCGCTACCTCGCGTCGCAGGCGGTGCTGCTGGGCGCGATCCGCCTGCCGCGCGGCGCCTTCGCCGAGATCGCGTCGACCGACGTGCAGGCGGACATCCTGTTCCTGCGCAAGCGGGTACCGGGCGAGGCCGACGAGCAGCCCTGGCTGGGCCTGAGCGTGGTGCCCGAGTCGCTGCGCGATCCGCGCTGCGGCGAACGCTACCTGCAGATCAACCAGTGGTATGCGGCGCAGCCGCAGTTCTGCATCGGCCGCATCCGCCAGGAGAGCAACGGCCACGAGCCGGTGCCGACCGCGGTGTTCGACGGCGATCTGACCGAAGAACTGCCGAGGCGAGTCGATCTGCTGCCGCGCAGCGTGTACAGCGCCGTCGCGCCGGGAGCCACGCCGGCCCCGCGACGCGAAACGACGCCGGCAACCGGATCCCGGCCCGGGAGTCACCACCTCCACCACGGCCGCGTGCATCGCGTGGAAGACGGCGAACTCGTGGACATCCACG
>NZ_AZSN01000174.1:0-7012 GCF_000576225.1 Methylibium sp. T29-B
CGGCAGCGCGGCTCGGGTGGATCGTCGGCATCGGCCGGCGGCGGCGCCGGGCCGTCCCACACCATCTGGTGCATGGTGGACTCGGCCTCGATGTGCCAGCCGGCCGGCGCCGGTCCGGACCAGCCGGCGCAGTACAAGGGCTCACCGCTGGCGCAGTGCGGCGCCAGCGCGGCGAAGTCGGGGCGCTGCAGGTCCGCGAACCCAACGATCGGCGAGAAGCCCGGCGCATAGCGCCGCGCCGTGTCGCCACCGACCGACCAGCGCGACTGCGGCCCGGACAGCGTGTGCCAGGTGATGTTGTCCAGCAGATCGGCGTTCATGGGGCGGTGCGGCTCAGCGCGACTCCGACAGCGCGAGGTTCGCGCCCAGCCCGGCGAAGCAGCCGGCGAAGCCGCGGCGCAGCCAGTCCTGCACCCGCGGCGACTCGAGCACCACGCCGCGGAAGGCGTCGGCCAGCAGCCCGTAGACGACGAACACCGCGAAGGTCATCGCCATGAACACGCCGCTGAGCACCAGCATCTGCGCCAGCGGCGAAGCAGCGTCCGCTGCCACGAACTGCGGCAGGAAGGCCAGGAAGAAGATCGTGAGCTTGGGGTTCAGCGTGTTCAGCAGCGCGGCCCGCGTGACCAGGCTGCGCATCGGCAGCGGTGCGGCGGTGGCGTCCCGGTCGACGGCGAACGCCCCGCGGTCGCGCCAGGTGGTCCAGGCCAGGTAGAACAGGTAGGCGACCCCGGCGAACTTGAGTGCCTGGAAGGCGAGAGCGCTGGTGTGCATCACCGCCGACAACCCCAGCATCGAGGCCAGCAGGTGCGGCACGATGCCCGCGGTGCAGCCCAGCGACGCATAGACGCTGGCGCGCCGGCCCTGCGCGAGCCCGGTGGACACGGTGAAAACGACCCCGGTGCCGGGGATCAGCACGACGATGAGCGAGGTGACGAGGAACTGCAGCGTGATCAAGCGTCGGTCTCCTGGGCGTGGTCTTGTTCGTCGTCAGCCGGGGCAGTGCTTGTCGCCGGGCGCGCGGCGGTAGAGCGTGAATTCGGCCTGCGTGTCGAGGTCGCGGTAGCGGTGGGTGAGCGCATCGATCGCAACGATGTCGGTGCAGTAGCGCTGGCCCGGGCGCAGCCAGAAGTTCTCGCTCGCGGCGGTGACGGTGTAGCACATGCGGGCGCCGCTGATGTCGACCCGGCCGGCGCCGTGGAAGGGGCGCGGGTCGTCCTCGGTGCGACCGCAGGCCTCGAAGCGGCCATCGGCATGGAACTCGTCCCAGGCCCAGCAACTGCGCCCGCCATCCTCGGAGTTGCACCACAGGCCCAGCAGGGCGCGGTGCAGCGTGGCGTCCTGCGCTACCGACGGCAGCGGGAACAGCGGCAGCAACATCGACAACAGCAGCAGTTGCCACCGCACCATCGCCCGCCGCCGCGTCGGCACGCGGAACCCTGGCGCGGAACGCTGCCACGTCGCGGCGGACGGTCGGATCGGCTTCATCGGAGGGTGGCGTTGTAGAACATGGCCGGTGCCCGAGGCAAGTGCCGACCGCCTGCTGGCCATCAGCGGGCCGGCCTGCCGCCGCCGCGCAGCCACGCGGCCAGCAGCGGTGCGAACAGCGTGAAGACCAGCACGGCCGGCCACAGGTTGCCGTCGCCGAAGCGGTACGCGGCGAACAGCTCGGGCCAGGACCTGCCCTGCACCATGCGGCCGAAGCCGAACTCGAAGCCCAGCGCGAGCAGCAGCCAGAGCAGGCCCATGCCGAGCCATTGTGTGCGGTCCAGCGGGCCCAGGCGCGGGATGCAGGCGAGCGCCACCGCCAGGATGCACGCACACAGCAGCAGCCCGCTCAGCACCAGCGCGGCCGGCAGGCCGAGGCGAGGAACGAGCACCAGTTCGCGCAGCCCGCCGTTCAAGAAGGCCAGCGCCAGGATCGCCAGCCAGGCGAGCAGGGCGCCGCGCAGCGGCAGGCGGCGCGCGGGCATCCGGTCGCCCCGGCCTCAGGCGAACAGCCAGCGCCGCAGCAGCCGGGTGTAGCGCGGCATCACCACCCAGACCATCAGGCTGACCACGATGCCGGTCACCGCCAGCATCGTCAGCGGCGGGTGGCCCGCCAGGCCCAGCGCGCTCAGCACCGGCGCAACGAGCAGCGGCACCAGCAGCACCAGCGGGTAGATCGCCGACCACGTGACCAGCGCCTGCTTCCAGCGCACCGGCAGCTGGGCCTTCGCGCCGGCCGGCGTGAACCAGAAGTCCAGCCCGCTGCGGATGAAGAAGTCGTCGCCGCTCTCCAGCAGCGGGGACACCGCCTCGATCAGGCGCCTGCGGTCGGCCGAGGCCATCCAGGCCTGCAGGTGCTCGCAGGTGTCGAAACGGATGATCACCGTGAACGTTTCGGTGAGTCCGGGGATGGGGCGGATGACGTGCCAGTCCAGGTGCCCCGGCGCGGCCCGGCTCAACGGGGCGATCTCGGCCATCCAGCGCTCGTAGTCGGCCTGGCGGTCGTGGCGCACGCGATGGCTGATGACGGCGGTGGCGCCGGTGTCGTCTCGGGCGCCGGCGTCGGCGCCACCGTCGGCATCGGGACAGGCAGGCGGGGTGTCGCGGCTCATGGTGGGCGGGTGTGGCATCGGTGGAGGGGTGGCCAGCCGGCGCTCAGGCCTTGGGCGCCAGCAGGAACGCGAGCCCCAGCGCGGCCATGCTCGCACCCAGCGCCCAGCGTGTGGTGGGCGACTCGCGCGACAACCGGCCGCGAGCGAGGCCCATGCACACCAGCCCCGCGATGAGCGGCGACAGGCCCAGCAGCCACAGCGACACGCCGCTGAAGACGAACTGCCGCGGCGGCTCCCGCGTGGGCAGCGCGACCCCGCCGCCGAACAGCACGACGAGGCCCAGCGCGGCCAGCGCGGCGCCGAACAGGTAGGTGATCAGCAGGGTGGGGCGCAGCATGGTGCGGATGATGCCGTCACCGCAGGCAGAACGGCGCCGGAGGCACCGAAGACCCGTCGCCCGCCATCAGCGCCCGCGCCGGACCTGGAAGGCGCCGAGGCCCATCAGGCGACCGCCGGCCAGAAGCTGAAGAAGAACAGCAGCCCGGGCCCGATGGGGTTGGGGTTCGGATCGGGCCACAGGCCCACCGCCGCGAGCAGCACGATGGCGAGCAGCGGGCTCCAGCCCAGCACGGCCAGCCAGAAGCCGATGCGGAACCAGCGGTTGGCGAGGTAGGTGCGCATCGATCGTTCACGTCGACATGACTTGCATCATGACGCGCAGTATCGGGCTGCTCGCCCTCCGTGCCTACAATGCCTCGATGACCATCGGCCGCCGGCTCCGAGCCCTCACGCTGTGGATCGCGTGCTGCGCGATCCTGCTGGGCGGACTCGCGCCGACGCTGTCGCATGCGTTCGCCGCCGACGTTCCCGCGGGCTGGGTCGAGGTCTGCAGCGTCACCGGCTCGAAGCTGGTTCGTGTCGATGCCGGCGACACGCTGGGTCCGGATGCCGCGGACCTGTCGGACCCGGGCGGGTCGCGCGCTCATGCGCTCGAGCATTGCCCCTACTGCTCCACGCACACGGCCGTGCCGGGACTGCCGCCCGCCGCCCCGGCAGACCTGATCCTCGACGTGCGGGAGCACCGCGTTCCTGCGCTGTTCCTGGCCGCGCCGCGAACCCTGTTCGCCTGGGCCATTGCCCAGTCCCGCGCTCCCCCACTGAAGACCTGAACGTCGAACCCCGGCAGCGCAGCGCGTGAGCGTCGCGTTCCGGCCTCGCCTTCGTTCACCCACCCGCGGTCAGGCCGACCGCACGCGGCGCGCACTGACGCACTTCAACAATCCGACCTATCGAAAGGATCTGCCATGCATGTCAAACCCTCCATCGCCGCCGCACTGTTGTGCGGTGCCCTGGCCACTGCCGCGTCGGCCCAGGTCGCCGTCCAGGACGCCTGGGTTCGCGCAACGGTGCCGCAGCAAAAGGCCACGGGCGCCTTCATGCAGCTCACCGCGGCGCAGGACAGCCGGTTGGTTTCGGTCCAATCGACCGTCGCGGCCCTGGTCGAACTGCACGAGATGAGCATCCAGGACGGCGTGATGAAGATGCGCGAGATCCCGGGACTGGCCCTGCCGGCAGGCAAGGCCGTCGACCTGAAGCCCGGCAGCTATCACGTCATGCTGATGAACCTCAAGCAGCAGATGAAGGCCGGTGACAGCGTGCCGCTCACGCTGGTGTTCGAGGACAAGACCGGCAAGCGCGACACTGTGGAGGTCAAGGCCGAAGTGAGGGCGCTCGGGACCCAGCCCGCGAAGCAGGACGGGCACGGCGGTCACAAGCATTGAGCCTGGGGCCGCGGTGCGCCTCGTCAGTCGGGGATCTGCGGCTCCACCAACTGGGCCAGCTGGGCGAGCGATTCCTGCCAGCCCAGGTAGCACATCTCGAGCGGAATGACCTCGGGGATGCCCGCCTGCGTGATGCTCACGTCGGTGCCGCAGAGCACCGGCTTCAGCGACACGGTCACCTCCATGACACCGGGCAGGTTGGGGTCGTCGAACGTGTCGGTGTAGCGGATCCGCTCGTTCGGCACCAGCTCCAGGTACTCACCACCGAACGCGTGGCTGTTGCCCGACGTGAAGTTGCTGAACGACATGCGGAAGCTGCCGCCGGCGCGCGCCTCCAGGTGGTGGACCTTGCACGTGAAGCCGTACGGAGGCAGCCACTTGCTCAGGGCATCGCCGTCGAGGAAGGCGCGGTAGACCTTCTCGGGCGGGCTGCGGAGAACGCGGTGAAGGCGGACGGTGTGGTCGGACATGGGGTGACCTCGCTGTTCATCGGTGCCCGGCCCGAACGCCTGGCGGAGCGTCTCTCAGAAAGACCGGAAGATCCATCACCGGTGGGCGGGATTCTGCCCGGTAGAGCATCTCCGCGACGTAGCCGCGGTGGTAGGTCTTGTGATTGACGATGTGGAGAAGCATCTCGCCCCGCGTCATCGACCCGGCGCCGCCGTCGACGAACGCGAACGAGACCACCTCCTCGTGCGCTTCGTCCGAAAGCCGGTCGGCGTACCCGACGTACCAGTCGTCCACGGCCGCTTGCGCCGCCTGCAGGGCATCGAGCGGGAGCAGCACCTCGGGCGTGCGGGAACCAAAGCCATGCGGCTCGTGCTGGAGGTGGGCCTTCCAGATCAGGTCGATGTGGTGCGCGTGGTTGAGCGTGCCGAGCATGCGCCCCAGCGAGGAAGCTGCGCCCGGCGTGTTGCCGTTGGCCGCGAAGCCGCTCAAGGCCATGAACAGGCGGGCATTCGCCCAGGCGCTGTAACGCGTGAGCATCCGGACAGGGCGGGTGAGCGGCATCGTGGGGGTCCCGACGCGCGGGTTCAGCGGCTGCCCGCGCCGCGCCCGTAGCCCTTGACCGCTGCCCAGCCGAGCACCGCGAAAAGCGCGAGAACCAGGCCTTGGGCCGCTGCAAACGCCGGGGCGGCAGGGGTCGGCGCCAGGAGGGCCAGCGCCGGCGTCTTCTGCAGCAGCTGGGCCAGAAGCACAAAGACGTTCAGATAGAGCGCCACGACGCTGAGCACCACGAAGGCTCGGCGCCAGCCCCCTTCAAGATGCTTCCAGTACACCGCGGCCAAGGCGCCCAGCAGGACGACCAGCGACAACGCCCCCACGATGTGGGACGGCAGCAGCGCGACGAACGGAAAGCCGAACCCGGTGAGGCTCGTCAACAAGGTCGTCGCCAGGAACAGTCCCACCCAACGCGAGAAGCGGACACCGGCGATCAAGCCCCCCACGACGACCAGGCCGGAGAAGATGCCGACCAGGCTGAGCAGCACGTGGACGAGCAGGTAGGTCTTGGGATCGACGGGCATGTGAATCTCCTCGTTGAAGAAAACTTGCGACGATGTGCGTGCGACTCAGGGGAGTGCGGATGCCACCACGAGGGCCATCCAGGGCGCCACAAGCAAAACGGTGGCCCAGAGCCATCGGATGCCCATGCTCGCCACCGCATTCAAGACGGGAAGCAGACCGAAGGCGACGAAGTGGCCGCGATGGTGCCGATGCATGGGGATGGCAAGGCCTCAGATTCGATCCAGACGGTCCGCGAAGGTGGGGCGCCGGGGCAGAAACCGGGGAAATGTACTACCCCATACCTGGGTTCGGGCCAGGTGCCACGCCGTACTTCAACCCAGAAGACTCGACAGGTCATCAGCGGCTTGACTCGCGGGAAGCCTCTGCAAAGGCTCAGGCAAGATCCGGCGCGAAACTCCAGACGACTGATCGGGGTTGAACCGATGCGCAAACTGGGCCGCCATCGGCCATCGTGCCGACAACGCGAGCTCGATGACCCCCTCAGAGGTAGAGAGTACCGCCTCGACGATCTGCCTGGGAATGGAAGCCAGCTTCAACTTCGCGCGACGTGTCCATCCTGAGTTCGCCTGGCCCGCGAGGGTGCCGGAGTTGATGTAGACGAAGCGGTCCGACGGCGGCCCCTGTGCAAACTCACCCACGAAATTGACAGATCCCTCCAGCAGCGGCGAACCCAGGCGAAGCGAGAGCTCGAACTGGATGCCTCGTGCTGCCCAGGCAACGGCTCCAGCAACTCCGACCGACCGCGTTGCACGGCGAACTGAACGCCAGACGGCGGATCCACGACGAGGATCCGCATTCGGATGGACTGCTCAGGTTTGGCTTTGCGCACGAAGAGGCTCAGTTGTTTGACGTTGGGTTAGACGGCGTCGTCACGCGTCCGCTTGAACGAAGGGTCAGGCGCCACTTTACGCAGCGCCTGAACGGCGTGCATAGCTGACCGTGAGCATTTCCCACTGATGGCCTTCGGGCTCGTTCCAGTAAACCATTCTTCCGCCGTAGTCCGTGTTGATCTTCCGATCCGTCGGACCTCGAACCTGGCTTCTGTAGCAATGCCTGCGTCTCGCAAGCGCCGAAGGATTTGATCGAATTCTTCTTCTGATACTCGGAAGCAGAAGTGCTCGACCGGAAAGGCTTCTTCCGTCTGAATGAAGTCCAGCGTTAGGG
>NZ_AZSN01000175.1:0-6952 GCF_000576225.1 Methylibium sp. T29-B
AGCACCGCGTCCTGCGACGCGGCATCGCCGGCCGGCTGGCCGGGCGCCAGGGCCTCCTCGCCGGCCACGTCGCCAGCGAGCAGCACGATGGGCGCGGTCTCGAGGGCCGCGTCCGCGGGCACGGTCTTCATGGCGAGGCGAGGAACTCCTGCACCAGTGCCACCTGGTCGGCGGCCACCAGCGTGGGCGCGTGCCCGACGCCGGCCAGCTCCACCAGGCGCGCCTTCGGTCCCCGCTGCGTCATCGCCAGTGCGGTCTCGTGCGAGAGCAGGTCGGACTCGGCACCACGCAGCACCAGCGTCGGGCAGCGCAAGCTGTCGTAGCGCTGCCACAGCATCGCTTCGCCGGCCGCCGCCAGCGCCGGCGTGACGGCCTTGAACGGCAGGCCGATGCGCGGGTCGTAATGCGAAACGAAGCCCTCGCCCTGCGCGTCCTGCACCGGCTTGAGCTGTGGCTTCGTCAGTGCCAGCCACTGCTCGCGGCTGTGCGGCCCGAAGCCCTTGGAGATGCTCCACAGGTAGTCGGCCGCCTCGTCGAGGCTGGCATAGCGCTTGGGCAGCCCGACATAGGTGCCGATGCGCTGGATCGCGTCGGCGCCCAGCGCCGGCCCCACGTCGTTGAGCAGCAGGCGACGCACCAGCGTGCCGCCGGCGCCATCGCGCAGCGAGGCCACGCCCAGGCCGATCAGGCCGCCCATCGAGGTGCCGACCCAATCGACCTGCGGGGCGCCGATGCGCGCCAGCAGCGCCACCATGTCGGCCACGTAGGCGGGCACCTGGTAGCCCGCCGGATCGGCCAGCCAGTCGGAACGGCCGCGGCCCGCCACGTCGGGGCAGACAACGCGGTAGTCGGCCGCCAGCGCCCGGGCCAGGGTGTCGAAGTCGCGCCCCTGGCGCGTGAGGCCGTGCACGCAGACGACGACCCGCGGGTTGTCGCGTTCGCCCCACTCCCAATAGGCCATGCGGTGCAGGCCCTGGGTGTCCAGGCACGGAACAAAGTCGAGTCGCGGTTCGGTCATAGGGTTTCCTCTCGATAATGATCCTACCCAACGCAAGGAGCACCCGGAGCATGTTGAACAGCAAGACCGCACTCGTCACCGGCTCGACCAGCGGTATCGGCCTCGGCATCGCGATCGTCCTGGCGCGCCAGGGCGCGAACATCATCCTCAACGGCTTCGGCGACAGCGAGGCACCGAAGGCGGAGGTGCTGGCGGCCGGCAAGGCCCACGGCATCAAGGTGGGCTACCACGGCGCCGACATGAGCAAGGCAGCCGAGATCGAGGCCCTGATGGCCTACGCGGCGGCCGATTTCGGCGGCGTCGACATCCTGGTCAACAACGCCGGCATCCAGCACGTGGCCAACGTCGAGGACTTCCCCGTCGCCAAGTGGGACGCGATCATCGCGATCAACCTGAGCTCGGCCTTCCACACCACGCGCCTGGCGATCCCGCAGATGCGCAGGAAGAACTGGGGCCGCGTGCTCAACATCGCCTCAGCCCACGGCCTGGTGGCCTCGGCCGGCAAGAGCGCCTACGTGGCCGCCAAGCACGGGCTGGTGGGCTTCACCAAGTCGATCGCGCTCGAGACCGCGACCACCGGCATCACCGTCAACGCGATCTGCCCGGGCTGGGTGTTGACGCCTCTGGTGCAGAAGCAGATCGACGACCGCTCGGCCCGCGAGGGCATTCCGGTCTCGCAGGCCGAGAAGGAGCTGCTGGGCGAGAAACAGCCTTCGCTGCAATTCACCACGCCCGAGCAGTTGGGCGAGCTGGCCGTCTTCCTGTGTTCGGACGCCGCGTCCAACGTGAAGGGCCAGGCGTGGGCGATGGACGGTGGGTGGACGGCGCAGTAGAGCGCGGAGCGAAGGCCGAGGGGCCCCTTCAAGGGGATCGGCCAGCGCAGCAATCGGCGAGGGCGCGGGCTCGACGCCCGCAACCGAGTGACCGCCTGTCAGCGAGCTACCGCGTCAGCTGCACGCTCCCGCTCACCGTCGCGCTGATCGTGCCCTTGCCCGGCTCCACCGGCACCGGCGCGTCCGAGGCCATCGACATCTCGTTCTTGGCGCGGTAGAGCACCGGGCGCGGCCCGCCGCCGCTGTCGGCCGTCTGCACGTTCACCTCGCGCAGCGCATAGCCGGCGTAGCCGAACTGCCGGGCCAGCTCGGTGGCCTTGGCACGGTACTTCTGGATCGCCTGGCCGGTAACCTCGCTCTCGTGCTTCTCGGCCAGCTCGCGCGAGATGCTGTAGCCGACGCTGCTGATGTTCATGCCGGTCAGGCGACCGGCGGTCTGCGCCACGCGTTCGCTGTCCTTGCCTTCCAGCACCAGCTCGGCCTGGCCCTGCCAGCCGCTGATGCGGCCGTCCTTGCCGTAGCGCGGGTAGAGCGAGAAGTTGCCGGTGCGCACGTCCAGCGCGCCGGGCTGGGCAGCCTTCTTCGCTTCCGTCAGCGCCGCGTCGAGCAGCTTCTTCAGCTGCGCCTGCACGGCCGCGGCGTCGTTGCCGTCGCGCACCGCCTGCAGCGTGATGCCGAGCAGGTCCTTGGTGACCTCGATGCTCGCGGTGGTGGTGAAGCTGACGAGGTTCTCGCGCGGCGGCGCGTCGGCCGCATGCGCGGCCGGTAACGCAAGCGCCAGCGCGGCGACGGCCAGGGCGGCGCTCGGGCTCGGGCGCCGGCGCATCAATCGATCGATCACGGAGAGTCCTTTCAGGGCGAAGAGTGGGCGCGGCCCGGCGGCTGCACGGGCGCATCGACGCCACTGTGGCACAGCATCGACGGCTTGCTCGCAACCCCGCTTGCGCCCTCGATTCGGCAAGGCGCAAGATATGTAACAGCGGGAAAACCGGCCCGTTTCACTCGGTTTCGTTGCGCACAATGCCGCTGTTACAAATGCAGGAGAGCGTATGAATGCAACCGCCAACAGCCAACGTCCGGACCGCATCGTCGTCGTCGACGACGATGCCCGCATCCGCGACCTGCTGCGCCGCTACCTGACGCAGGAAGGCTTCGAGGTGCTGCTGGCCGAAGATGCCAAGGCGCTCAACCGCGTGATGACACGCGACACCATCGACCTGATCGTGCTCGACCTCATGCTGCCCGGCGAGGACGGCCTGTCCATCTGCCGCCGGCTGCGCGCCAACAACGACACCACGCCGATCATCATGCTGACGGCCAAGGTGGAGGACGTGGACCGCATCGTCGGTCTCGAGGTGGGCGCCGACGACTACCTGCCCAAGCCCTTCAACCCGCGGGAGCTGCTGGCGCGCATCAACGCCGTGCTGCGCCGCCGCCCCACGCTGGAAGCCCCCGGCGCGCCGGCCAAGGAGGCACAGACCGTCAGCTTCGGCCCGTTCGAATTCGACCTGGCGCTGCGCCGCCTGACCAAGGACGGCGAGCAGATCGCGCTGACCACCGGCGAGTTCTCCATGTTGAAGGCGCTGGTGCGCCACCCGCGCCAGCCGCTGTCGCGCGACAAGCTGGCGCAACTGGCCCGTGGCCGCGAGTTCGAGCCCTTCGACCGCAGTCTCGACGTCCAGATCTCCCGCCTGCGCAAGATGATCGAGCCCGACCCGGCCCAGCCCCGCTACATCCAGACCGTGTGGGGCGTGGGCTACGTGTTCGTGCCGGACGGCGCAGCTTGAAGCACCGCACACTCGCCGTCTCCCGACCCCTGGTGAGCGCTGGCCATGGTTGACCCGCTCATCTCGAATGAACGGGTGAGGCGGGCCTCGCGCGGCACCGCGCGGGCACCCCAGCCACACCGCGCGCGGCCGTCGGCGGAGCGCGCAGCAGCGGAAGCGGCGGCGGACGAATGGCACCTGCTGCCGCGTTTCGCGATGACGCTGTTCTGGCGCACCTTCATCCTGCTGGCACTGCTGCTGTGCGGCGGCATCTTCGCGTGGATGCAGACCTTCCGCGCGCTGGAGTTCGAGCCGCGCGCGGTGCAGGCGGCGCGCCAGATCGCCAGCCTGGTGAACCTGTCGCGCGCCGCGATGCGCTACGCCGACGCGATCAACCGCGTGACGCTGGTCAAGACGATGAGCGACCAGGAGTCGGTCAAGATCGTGCCGCGCGAGCCCAAGGACAAGTACGAGCCCTTCGAGGTCGACCGCTTCAGCCGTGCCGTGGGGCAGGAGCTGCGCTCCCGGCTCGGGCCCGACACGCTGGTCGCCAACAGCGTCAACGGCGTCTCGGGCCTGTGGGTCGGCTTCAACATCGAGCACGATCCCTACTGGCTGCAGGCCGACCCGAAGCGCGTGGAGGCCGTGGCCGGCAGCACCTATTTCGTCTGGACCAGCATCGCGCTGATCGCCACGCTGCTGGCGTCGGCGGTGATCGCCGGGCTGATCAACCGGCCGCTGAAGGAACTGTCGTTCGCGGCCAGTCGCATCCGCGACGGCGAGTTCGAATCGCGCCTCGACGAACAGACCATGACCAGCGAGATCCGCGAGGTCAACATGGGCTTCAACCGCATGGCGCGCGAGCTGGCCAAGGTGGAGGAAGACCGCGCGGTCATGCTGGCCGGCATCAGCCACGACCTGCGCACGCCTCTGGCTCGCATGCGGCTGGAAGCCGAGATGAGCGTCGTCGACGAGGAGGCCAAGCGCAACATGGCGGCCGACATCGACCAGCTCGACGCCATCATCGACAAGTTCATGGACTACGCGCGACCCGGCGAGGTGAAGCTGGTGCCGGTGCACCTGAGCAGCGTGGTCGACCGCGAGATCTCGGCCTTCCGCGACCCGACGCAGATCCGCATCGAGTCGCGCGTGGCGATCGACACCCGCGTGATGGCCGACGACACCGAACTCGGCCGGGTGCTCGGCAACCTGTTCGAGAACGCCCGCCGCTACGGCCGCTCCACCGACGGCATCGCCTACGTGGTGGTCAGCTACGCGCGCACCGGACCGTGGGTGATCGTCAGCGTGCGCGACCACGGGCCGGGCGTGCCGCCGCAGAAGCTCACGCAGCTGACCACGCCGTTCTACCGTGGCGACGCGGCCCGCACCGCCGCCACCGGTGCCGGGCTGGGGCTGGCCATCGTCGAGAAGGCGGTGCAGCGCATGGGCGGCAGCTTCGAGATCGCCAATGCGGCCGACGGCGGCTTCGTGGCGCACATCCGGCTGAAGCGGGCGCCCTAGGGCCACCGGCCCGTCACGAAACGGTCACGCGAACCGGGCACGCTCGGGCGGGACGCCTGCGTCCTCCCGCAACCCCTCGCCTGCCCCGCCCATGAGCCTGAACGACCGGACCGACCACGACGACGACGACCTGCTGCAGCGCCTCCACCGCGATCTCGTCGACAGCTACGACGAAGAGCTCGAGATGGAGATCGACGACCGCGACCTCGTGTCGCCGTCCCGCGCGCCGAGCGATGCCGAGCGCGAGGCCCAGCGCCTGGAGCGCAGCCGCTACTTCCGCGAGCTGCTGCGCCTGCAGAGCGAGCTGGTGAAGCTGCAGGACTGGGTGGCCGCCACCAGGCACCGCGTCGTCATCCTGTTCGAAGGGCGCGACTCGGCCGGCAAGGGTGGCGCCATCAAGCGCATCACGCAGCGGCTCAACCCGCGGGTATGCCGTGTGGTCGCGCTGCCGGCACCCAACGACCGCGAGCGCACGCAGTGGTACTTCCAGCGCTATGTGTCGCACCTGCCGGCCGGCGGCGAGATCGTCCTGTTCGACCGCAGCTGGTACAACCGCGCCGGCGTCGAGAAGGTCATGGGCTTCTGCAGCGAGGCCGACGTCGAAGAGTTCTTCCGCTCGGTGCCGGAGTTCGAGAAGATGCTGGTGCGCTCGGGCATCCAGCTGATCAAGTACTGGTTCTCGATCACCGACGAGGAGCAGCACCTGCGCTTCCTCGGCCGCATCCACGACCCGCTGAAGCAGTGGAAGCTCAGCCCGATGGACCTGGAATCGCGCCGCCGCTGGGAGGAGTACACCAAGGCCAAGGAAACGATGCTGGAACGCACCCACATCCCCGAGGCGCCCTGGTGGGTGGTGCAGGCGGTGGACAAGAAGCGCGCGCGGCTCAACTGCATCGCCCACCTGCTGGGCCAGATGCCCTACCACGAGGTCGAACGTCCCACGGTCACGCTGCCCGAGCGCGTGCGGCACGCGGACTACCTGCGCCACCCGGTGCCCGAGCACATGATCGTGCCCGAGATCTACTGAACCCCCGGCCGTTCAGGCCGGCAGCAGCAGGCACACGGCGCGCGCCTCGATGGCCTCGCCGCGGCCCACCGGGCCCATCTTCTCGGCCGTCTTCGCCTTCACGTTGACCTGCGACGCCGCCACGCCCAGACAGGCGGCGATGCGCTCGACCATCGCCGGGATGTGCTGCGCCATCTTCGGCGCCTGCGCGACGATGGTCGCGTCGACGTTGCCCACCACCCAGCCCGCCTCGCGCACCCGCTTCGCCGCCTCGGCCAGCAGCACGCCCGAGTCGGCGCCGGCGAAGCGCGCGTCGGTGTCGGGGAAGTGGCGGCCGATGTCGCCCAGCGCCGCGGCCCCGAGCAGCGCGTCGGTGATCGCGTGCAGCAGCGCGTCGGCATCGGAGTGACCGAGCAGACCGTGGCTGTGCGGAATGTCGACGCCACCGAGGACGAGCTTGCGGCCGGTGACCAGCGCATGCGTGTCCCAGCCTCGCCGATGCGGAACGGAACGGGGTTCATCAGCGTGTCCTCAGCAGTCGTTCAGCCAGCGAAAAATCAGCCGGCCAGGTGAGCTTGAAATTCTCCAGCGATCCCGGCACCAGCCGCGGCGCGTGGCCCAGCGCCTCGATCGCGCTCGCTTCGTCGGTGACGGCGTCGCCGGCGGCGCGCAGCGCCTCGCGCAGCAGGCCCAGACGGAACATCTGCGGCGTCTGCGCCTGCCACATCGCGCGCCGCTCGACGGTGGCCGAGACGCGGCCCTCGCCGGGGCCGGCGCCTTCGCGCTTGAGCGTGTCGGCGACCGGCAG
>NZ_AZSN01000176.1:0-6879 GCF_000576225.1 Methylibium sp. T29-B
GGCAACGTGAGGCTGTGCCACAGTCGCAGCCGTTCCCTGCCCGCCTTGCCCGCCGCCCCATGCCCGCCCAGCCCCGCCCTGCCCGCTCCCGCCCCCGGACTCGACGCCTGGCCGCGCGCCTCGGTGCTGCTGGTCGACGACGAGCAGGCATGCGCAACTTCCTCGAGAAGACGCTGGCGCCGCGCTGCGGCAACGTGCAGAGCGCCGCCAGCGCCGAGGAGGCCGACGCGCTGGTGCGCCGGCACCGCTTCGACCTGGTGATCCTCGACATCTCGCTGCCCGGGAAGAGCGGCCTCGCCTGGCTTCGCGAGCTGCGCGAGCAGGGCTACAGCGGCGAGGTGGTGCTGATCACCGCCTATGCCGATCTCGACACCGCGATCGAGGCGCTGCGCGCGGGCGCCTCCGACCTGGTTCTCAAGCCGTTTCGCGTGACGCAGATCCTCAACGCGGTGAAGCACGGCCTCGACCGCACGCTGCTGAAGCGCGAGAACTGGGTGCTCAAGCACATGATCTCGCAGCGCGGCGAGGGCTTCGACGGCCTGGTGGGCAGCTCGCCGGCGATGCAGAACCTCAGGCGCGCGCTGCAGCGCGCCGCGCCGGTGGCCAGCACCGTGCTGCTGTCGGGCGAATCGGGTACCGGCAAGGAGCTGGCGGCGATCGCGCTGCATCGCCACAGCCCGCGCGCACCGGAACCCTTCGTGCCGGTCAACTGCGCGAGCCTCGCGCCCGAGCGCATCGAGAGCGAGCTGTTCGGCCATGCCCAGGGTGCCTTCACCGGCGCGACGCACGGCCGCGACGGGCTGTTCTATTACGCCCAGGGCGGCACGCTGTTCCTCGACGAGATCGCCGAACTGCCGCTGGCCCAGCAGGCTGCACTGCTGCGCGTGCTGGAGGACCACCGCATCCGTCCGGTCGGCAGCGAGCAGCAGATCCCGGTCGACGTGCGCATCGTCGCCGCCACCAACCGGCGGCTGGCCGACGAGGTGGCCGCCGGGCGCTTCCGCAAGGACCTGTACTACCGGCTGCAGGTGGTCGAGATCGGCCTGCCGCCGCTGCGCGAGCACAAGGACGACATCGCCGAGCTGGTGGCGCATTTCATCGCCACGCTGGCGCCGCATCTCGGCGTCGAGCCGATCGCCGTCAGCCCGGCCGAGATGGCCTACCTGCAGCAGTACGACTGGCCCGGCAACGTGCGCGAGCTGCGCAACCTGGTGGAGCGCTCGATGATCCTGGGCGCGCTCAACGTGTCAGCGCTCTACCCCGGCGGAACTACGTCGCGCACCGGCGCGAGCGCCGGCCCGACCGACCTGCAGACGCTGGAGAAGCAGCACATCCTCGCGGTGCTGGAGTCGGTGCAGGGCGACAAGACGCGCGCCGCCGAACTGCTGGGCATCTCGCGCCGCACACTGGAGCGGCGCTGCGCCGAATGGCTAGTCGCTTGAATCCCCCGTTGCGGCTGCGCCGCTCCCCCCAGGGGGCGCCGCTGGGTTCGCGCAGCGACGTTCGGCTGCTGCTGCGTCGGGTTGCACCGGGCGGTTGAGATGACGTTCTACGAGCGCTTCCAGCGGCTGCCGATCCGCAGCAAGCTGCTGGCGATGGTGCTGCTGCCGTTGGTGGTGGTGCTGCCGCTGCTGGGCCTGCTGCTGCTGGTCTGGGGCAACGTGGCGCTGGACCGCCTGCTGATCACCAAGGTGCGCAGCGACCTGGCGGTGGCCCAGGGCTACTTCGAGCGCGTGCTCGGCGAGGTGGGCAGCAGCGCCGCCGCCGTGGCCGACTCGCAGGCACTGCACCGTGCGCTGGACGACGACACGGCGGCGACGTCGGCCGACGCGGGGACGTGGGTGACACTGCTGCAGGCGTTCAAGGCCCGCGAAGGCCTCGATTTCATCAACTTGCGTGCCCCCGACGGGACGTTGCGCATCACCGACTTCGGCGCGGCCCCGGCCACCGACGGGCGCTCGCCGGCGTTCCGTGCGGCGGCGGCCGAAAGCGGCCGGGCACGCGCCAGCATCGAGGTGCTGCAGCCTGACGAACTGGCGCGTCTCGCGCCGGCGCTGCAGGACCGCGTCGCGGTGCCGCTGGTGAGCACGCGCAACGCCGCGCCCACGGCTCGCACGCAGGAAGACCGCGCGATGGTCGTGCTGGCCACCGCGCCGGTGCACGACGAACGCGGCGTGCTGCGCGGCCACGTGCAGGCCGGCGTGCTGCTGAACCGCAACCTGCCCTTCATCGACCACATCAACGAGATCGTCTACCCCGAAGGCGCGCTGCCCTTCGGCAGCCGCGGCACCGCGACGCTGTTCCTCGACGATGTGCGCATCAGCACCAACGTGCGGCTGTTCGGCGACGATCCCAAGAACCGCGCCATCGGCACCCGCGTGTCGCAGGCGGTACGCGACACCGTGCTCGGCGGCGGTCAGCCGTGGCTGGACCGCGCCTTCGTCGTCAACGACTGGTACGTCTCGGGCTACCTGCCGCTGGCCGACGGCGCCGGCCGGCGCGTCGGCATGCTCTACGTCGCTACCTGGAACGGCCCTTCACCTGGCTGAAGTACGCCGTGCTGCTGAGCATCGGCGCGATCTTCTTCGCCGTGATGATCGGCGCCACCGTGGTGTCGCTGCGCTGGGCGCGCAGCATCTTCAAGCCGCTGGAGCAGATGGCGCGCACGATGCAGCAGGTCGAGGCCGGCGGGCTCGACGCGCGCGTCGGCGCGGCCGGCCACCACCCCGACGAGATCGGCCGGCTCGCCGCCCACCTGGACCACCTGCTCGACGTGATCGACGACAAGACGCGCGCGCTGCAGCGCTGGGGCGACGAGCTCGACCGCAAGGTGGTCGAGCGCACGCGCGACCTGGAGCAGGCGCAGGCGCAGCTGCTGCGCTCGGAGAAGCTGGCCACCGTGGGCCAGCTCACCGCCAGCATCGCGCACGAGGTCAACAACCCGATCGCGGTGATCCAGGCAACCTCGACCTGCTCCGCGAGCTGCTCGGGCCGCAGACCGCCGCCAAGGTCGACGCCGAGCTGCGGCTGGTGGACGAGCAGATCGAGCGCATGCGGCTGATCGTCACGCAACTTCTGCAGTTTGCGCGCCCGAACGAATACGCCGGCTACGTGGACAGCGTGAGCGTGGCGCGCGCGCTCGACGACTCGCTGCTGCTGGTCGGGCCTCAGCTCGCGCGCACCCGGATCGCGGTGCAGCGCGACGACCGGGCGACGGCCAGTGCCGCCATCAACCGCCAGGAGCTGCAGCAGGTGCTGCTCAACCTGCTGATCAACGCGCTGCACGCGATGCCCGACAGCGGCACGCTGTCGCTGCACACACGCGACTGGCACGCCGCCGACGGCCGCGTGCAGGGTGTGCAGATCGACGTGGCCGACAGCGGCCCCGGGCTGGGACCGGAGCTCGAGTCGCGGCTGTTCCAGCCCTTCGTCACCACCAAGACCGACGGCACCGGCCTGGGCCTGTGGATCAGCCGCAGCCTGATCGAGCGCTACGGCGGCACGCTGACCGCGGCCAACCGCGACGACGGCGCGCGCGGCGCGGTGTTCAGCGTGCGGCTCTACAGCGAACTGCCGGAGACGACGCTGCCGGCCTGAGGCGCTAGTCGATCAGGTCGAAGCCCTGCGTCTCCACCTCGACGAAGGCACGCAGGAAGCCGGCCACGGCGCGGTAGAAGTCGGCGCGCGGGTGCGCCTCGATGGCAGCGCACAGCGCCTCGGCCCAGGTCTGCAGGTGGATGCGGAAGAAGCGCCGCTGCTGCTCCAGGTTGCAGATCTCGGGGTCGTCGCCGGCGATCAGGAAGCGCATCACCTCGCAGACGCTGGCGATGTGGTCCTCGGTCTCTCTCACGCCGTCGGCGCGCTCCAGGCCCAGCGTGCGCAGGTCCGCGCGCAGCTCGACCAGCGGCCGGTCGTTCAGCGCGCCCGCCAGATGGAAGGAGCCGTAGAGAAAGATCTCGGCCCGCCCGACACCGAGGAACAGCGCGTCGTACTCGGCGGCCACCGCGTCCGGCGGCACGCGCCGCGCGGCGGCCACCACCTCGCCCCAGGCCGGCTCGAGAAAGCCGCCGGGCGTGGGCGCTTCGGTGGGCGCCACGCGCAGCTGCGCGTGGAAGGCGGCATCGGGCGGCGCGACGAACAGCTGCGCGAGCAGGCCGTAGATCTCGGCCCGCGCGAGTTCCTCGCGGTCGTCGGCCGGCGTGGCGAACTGGATCGGTTGCGGTTTCATCGGGAGGCAGTCCTGTCGCTCACGCGGCTCAGAGGTCGGTGATCTTCACTTCGTTCGGGTTGGTGTGCAGGTCGATCACGCGGCAGTCGCCGCACATCTTCAGGCGCTCGAGCGCCGCGCCCTGGAACATCGAGTGGCCCGCCAGCTTCGTCAGCATGCCCTCGATCGCCTTCTGCGTGCCGAAGGGCTTGCCGCACTTCACGCAGGCCCAGGGCTGCATCTCGTGCAGCACGCGCGGCTGCTTGCGCGCCTTGCCGCTGTCGGCCAGCCACAGGCGCGGCGCGAGCGCCAGCGCGTCCTCCGGGCAGGTGACGACGCACAGCCCGCACTGCACGCAGTTCTTCTCGGTGAAGCGCAGTTGCGGGCGCTCGGGGTTGTCGCCCAGCGCGCTCTCGGGGCAGGCGCCCACGCAGCTCAGGCACATCGTGCACTTGCCGGTGTCGATCTGCAGGCTGCCGAACGGCGACGCGGCCGGCAGCGCGATCGCCTCGGGCACCGGCCGCGCCGGCGCCTGGGCCAGCAAGTGGTCGAGCGCGAGGTCGAGCGTGGCGCGCTTGTCGGCCTGCACCGCAAAGCCGGCCGGCTGCGCGACGGTCTGCGCCGGCTCGACCTGCAGCGCCGCGTCGAGCGAGGCGACGTCGCGCGCCTCGATCAGCCGCAGGTGGCGGCCGCGGTAGCCCAGTCCGTCGAGCAGCGCCTGGCCCACGGCCATCTGGGCCGCCACCGCCGCGCGGTAGTCGGGCGCCTCCTCGTCGGTCATCAGCACCCAGACCTGCGCGGCACCCTGGGCGATGGCCGCGAGCCAGAGGTCGAGCCCGACCGAGGCGGTGTGGAACACATCGACCGGGATCACGCGGGCCGGCACGCCGCGGACCGCGGGATCGGTGCGCGCCGCGCGACCGAGCGCGTCGACCAGCTGCACGCCGGCACCCTGGCTGTGCAGCAGCAGCGCCGCGTCACCCACGAGCTTGGGCCCGCCGGCCTGGCGGTAGGCGGAGAGCAGCGTGCGCAGCCGCCGGCCCTGGTGCGCCGGCGTGGGCGTGGCGTAGGTCAGTGCGCCGCTGGGGCAGACGGTGGTGCAGGCGCCGCAGCCCACGCACAGGTTGGGGTTGACGGCGATGCCACCCTTTTCCGGCCCGTCCTCGCTGCGCCGGCTGCCGATGGCCTGTGCGGAGCACACGTCGATGCAGGCGGTGCAGCCCTCGCGTTCGTTGCGGCTGTGAGCGCAGAGCTTGTGCTTGTACTGGAAGAACTTGGGCTTCTCGAACTCGCCCACCAGCCCGCGCAGGCGCAGCGCCGCGGACACGAGCCGGGCCTCGTCGGCCGCGTGGAAGTAGCCCTGGGGCGGCTGGTGCAGGCCGATCAGCGGCTCGACGCCAAGATCGAGCACGAGGTCGAAGCGCTCGGTGGTCTCGCCCGGCACACGCTGGAAGTCGATGGCGCCGGCGGCATCGCAGACCTTCACGCAGTCGCGGTGGGCGCTGCACTTCGCCAGGTCGACCTGGTAGCTGAAGTCGATCGCCGACTCGGGGCAGGCCTCGACACAGGCATTGCAGCGCGTGCACAGGTCCAGGTCGATGGGATTGGTCGAGGTCCAGGTCGCCTCGAAGGCACCGAGCCAGCCGGTCAGCGCCGTCACCCGGCCCGCGCGACCGGCAGGCTGCGCGCCTGCGGCAGCCTGCCGCCGGGCGCCGTGAGCAGCAGCGACACGTCGAGTGCGTCCTGCAGCAGCAGTGCTGCGCGCTGCGCCGCGTCGGCCGGGCCGACGATCAGGCAGCGCCCGGCCGAGCGGTAGCCGACGGTGGCGACCGGTTCCGGATCGGGCAACTGAGCCGCTGTCAGCAGCGCGGCGAGCTTGGGCGTGAGCGTCGACGGCCGTGCACGCACGTCCTTCGACCAGCCGCCGGTCTCGCGCAGGTTGACGAAGCGGATCGGCCGCTCCTGCACGCCGGGTGCGCCCTCGGTCTCGGCGTTGAGCTCGAGGAACAGCCGCTGCTCCTGGGTGCAGGCGACCACCAGGTCCTCGCCCGATTTCGCGGCGCGCTGGAACGCGCCGGCCTCGCGGCGGCACAGCAGCGTGTGGACGACGTCGAGGCCGTCAGAGGCCGCCGGCCCCAGCGCGCGTTGCAGCGCCGGGCCGTCCAGCGGCATCGTCTGGTTGCAGTTGCAGATCAGGGTCTTCATCGGGGGCGTGGGGCACGGCGGCGACGGCGGGAGCCTTCGCGCCTGCGTCCTCGGCAGGGGGAAAGGTGGACGGGGACGCCTCCGCGACAGGCACCGCGTCGGCAGGGTGGACGGGCGTGGCGGGCGCTTGCGCTGCAGCACGGGCTTCGGCCTCGGCCTGCGCTTCGGCCGCTTCCTCGGCGGCGAACAGGCCCATGAACCTGGCCTGGTTCAGCTGGCGCAGCATGGCCATGGGGATCGGGTCGGGCTGGCTGTAGTCGTCGATGTAGATGTCGAGCCCGTCCATCACGTTGTAGTGCGGGTCGGTGAACAGCTTCTTCACCGCCGCGCGCTTGACGTCCTCGTCGACGCCGCGCGCGACGAAGCGCGACACCTCGTCGCCGGGCCGCAGCGCCGCCACGTCGTCGAGCGTCGGCAGCGGTTCGGCGGGCGCATCGGCCGCCGGATCGGCGGGCAAGGTCGGCACG
>NZ_AZSN01000177.1:0-6808 GCF_000576225.1 Methylibium sp. T29-B
CTCAGCCGGCCCAGCCGCTCGAAGGCCTGCTGCGCACCGGCCAGGTCCATCAGGGCCAGTGGCGCGCCTGGCGCGCTGCTGCCGCCGGCGATGCGCAGCGTCACGAGGCGCAGGCCGCTCTGCATGCGCAGCAGGCCGTCGCCGCCGTCCGGCTTCAGCAGCGCTTGCGCGGCCGGGTTCAGGAACACCACGCCAGGGTCCAGCATCGCCAGGCGGTCGGCACCGGCGGCCGGCTCGGGCAGCAGGGTCGGCGAGAGCGCCGGGGCCACCAGCGCATCGAGCCCCAGCACCCGCAGCGCCACGCGCCGGCCCTGCGCGTCGAGCGCGTAGGTGTCCACCTCGACCACCGGCGACGCCAGCACCACCTGCGGGTGCGTGGCCACGCGGCCGTAGAGCGCCTCGTCGAAGCCGCTGCCGCTCACGGCGCGCAGGCTCAGGTCGGGCTCGCCGTTGACGCTGCGCACCGCCGCGCCGAACTCCGACAGCGCCGACGCGTTGATCAGGTGCACCGAGAACGCCAGCGCCACGCCCAGCATCACCGCCAGCACGGCGATGGCGTGGCGTGCGGCGTGGTGCCGCAGCTCGGGCCATGACAGGTGGCGCAGCAGGGGGAGCAGGCTCATCGCGCTCGCTCAGCGCGCCGTCGCCAAGCTGGCGAGGAAGCTTCCGTGGGGCTGCTGGGGCACGGTGCGCTTCATGACGGCGCCGATGCTAACGCTGCCGCCCCCGTAGACTGCCCGCATGATGCCGATGCACCCCGTCACCCTCGACCATGCCAGCCGCCTGGTCAACCACGGCCCCACGGTGCTGATCGTCACCGAACACGGAGGCCGCCGCAACCTGATGGCCGCGGCCTGGTCGATGCCGGTCGAGTTCACGCCGCCGCGCATCGCCGTCGTGGTCGACAAGAAGACCTTCACGCGCGAGCTGCTCGAGGCCAGCGGCCGTTTCGCGATCGGGCTGCCGTGCGCAGCGCTGGCCGACCTGAGCTACGCCGTGGGCAGCGAGAGCGGGCGCGAGGTCGACAAGTTCGCCCGCTTCGGCCTCCGCGCCACACCGGGTCCGGTGCTGGGCCTGCCGCTCGTCGAAGGCTGCGTGGCCTGGCTGGAGCTGCGCCGCATCCCCGAGCCGCTCACCGAGGCGGCCTACGACACCGTGTTCGGCGAGGTGGTCTCGGCGCAGGCCGACCCGCGCGTGTTCGCCGACGGGCGCTGGTCGTTCCGCGACGACAACGCCGAGCTGCACACGCTGCACCACCTGGGCGGCGGCACGTTCGCCGTGCCCTCGCGCATCGTCAGGGCGGCGCCGGTTGGCGACAGCCGCTGAGACCATCGCCGTCCCTGCAATTCAGCACTGCCCGCACTCGCCGAGGTCTGCATGCCCCACGACACACCGCCATCCAAGCCGCTCCCGCGCCACCTGTCGATGATCCGCGGCTTCCATCTCGCGGACTTCGTGACGCTGGGCAACGCCGCCTGCGGCACGGCCGGCGTGTTCCTGGCGATGCTCTACATGGGCAGCGGCGAGCTGTCCGACTTCCTGTGGGCTGCCGCGATGGCGCCGCTGGCCTTCGCGTTCGACTGGCTCGACGGCCGCGTGGCGCGCTGGCGGCAGCAGCACTCGGCGCTGGGCCGCGAGCTCGATTCGCTGGCCGACGTGATCTCCTTCGGCGTGGCCCCGGCAGCGCTGGCGTTCGCCGCGGGCCTGCGCGGCGGCTGGGACGTGGTGGTGCTGATCTACTTCGTGTGCTGCGGCGTGAGCCGGCTGGCGCGCTACAACGTCACCGCCGAGAGCCTGTCGGCCGGCGCCGCCAAGGTGCCGTACTTCGAGGGCACGCCCATTCCCACCAGCGTGGTGCTGACCGCGGTGCTCGCGGCCATCGCGTGGCAGCAGGGCGGCCTCACGGCGCCGCCGCCCGGCGGCGCCTGGTCGATCGCCGGCTGGACGCTGCACCCGCTGGTGCTGATGTTCGCGCTGTCGGGCACGCTGATGATCAGCAAGACGCTGCGCATCCCGAAGATCTGAGCGCAGCGTCCCGGTCCGCCGTCGAGGCAATACGCCCACGCCGCAGTGCGACTTGGCCGCCGTCCGTTGCGTCCCTGAGGAGGGCCGCCTAGAGTGCCGCCATGTGCTCCCTTGCCCGCACCGCCGCGCTGCGCGGACCCGCCTTGCGGGCCGGGGCGGGCTCGCGCACCCGTCTGCCGGCCGCACACCCCTAGGCCCGGCGATCACCTCCACCCCCTCTGCGCAAACCTCCGATCGCCGGGCCCCCAGCCCGCGCGATGGCGTGTGCCGGCGATGGCCCGGCACGGCGCCCCTCATCGAAGGAATGCCCCGTGGAAGTCTTGACACTCGAGCGCACGCTCACCGAGCTGGACCATGTTCGTCTGCTGAGCCTCGCGCGCCGTCAGCGGCCCGGCGTCGCTGCCGCGGCGATCGAGCCGCTGCTCGACGCCTGCACCGTCGTGCCCTCACGCCAGGTCCGGCCCGACGTGGTGACCATGTATTCGCAGGTGCTGCTGCACGACCTGGCCAGCGGCCTGCGCAGCCGGCTCACGCTCTGCTACCCGGCCGACGCGGAGCCCGCGGCGGGTTCGTGTCGGTGCTGTCGCCGGTGGGCTGCAGCCTGCTGGGGCTGACGGTCGGCGCCGTGGCGCGCTGGTCCACGCCGGCGGGCGAGGCGCGGGCCGCCGAGGTGGTGGCCCTGCTGTTCCAGCCCGAGGCCAGCGGCGACTACGCGATGTAGCGGTCATCGCCCCGACCCGCGGGCGCCCCCGCGTGCTCCGAGGGCGCCGCATGCCGACGGCGGCGAGGTTTCAGCCCGAGGTCACGGCAATCCGCCGCGGCTGCGCGTGCGCCTGCTTGGGGATCCGCACGGTCAGCACGCCGTCCTTCAGGTTGGCGTCGATGCGCGCCGTGTCGAGCTCCCGGCTCAGCGTGAAGCTGCGCCGGTAGCGCGGCACCCGCACTTCGGCATACACCGCCTCCAGGCCATCGGGCGTGGGTTGCTGCACTGCGCCTTCGATCAGCAGCGCGTCGCCCTCGATCTTCAGATCCAGCTGATCCCTGGGCACGCCGGGCATGTCGGCCAGCAGCGTGATGCCGGAGGCGTCCTCGAACACATCGACCGCGGGTGACACGGCACGTTGCTGTTCGGTGTCGACGGCGGCGCGGGCGGTCACTTGCTTCTTGTCGCTCATGATGGGTTCTCCTGTGTGTCGTGCTGGCGCGTCACTGCACGGTGATGCGCTGGGGTTGGGCCGATTCGCGGCGCGCCACGCTGACCTGCAGCACGCCGTCGCGGTAGCTCGCGTTCACGTGTGCGGCATCCACATCGTCGGGGAGCGAGATCGCCCGGGCGAAGCGGCCGGTGCCGCGTTCGCGGGCATAGACCTGCACCTTGGGGTCGCCGGTCGGGATGCCCGGCGCGCGCTCGCCCGAGATGCGCAGCACGCCGCGGTCGAGCGTGACCTCGATCTTCGACGCGTCCAGGCCGGGCGCGAAGGCATAGATCTCCACGCTGCTGGCGGTGCGGCCGATGTTGATCGCCGGGGTCGTGCCCGCGGCGACCGAGCGGATGCTGTTGGGCAACCCGGAAACGCCGAACACGTCGTCGAGTTCACGACGCAGGCGCTCGAACTGGCCAAACAGGCTGTACGGGTGATTCAGGATCGATTCGTACATGGTGTATGTCCTCCGATGCAGGGGTTGGCACCGGCAGGAGACCGACCCGCCGGCTCGGTTCTCGAAGTAGGGGCCGGTGCGGCGGTTTCAAGGGGTCGGAAGCGCGGCCATGCGGAGGCCGGGCGCGCCGCCGAGGCGACCGCCTTCGACCGCGTGCGAAGGTCGATGCCTCTCAGTACGTGCGCTCGGCGATCACCGCCGCCACGGTCTCCAGCGCCTCGCGCAGCGTGTCGAAGTCCACCGAGCCCAGCGCCAGCCGGATCGCGTGCGGCACCCGCGCCGACGTGGCAAAGGGCTCGGCGGTGGACACCGAGACGCGCTCGCGCATCAGCGCCGCGGCCACCTGGTCGGCGCGCACCTCTTCCGCCAGCGGCAGCCAGACGAAGTACGAGGCCGGGTGGCTCACGCGCCGCAGCGCGCCCAGCACCTGCGCCGCGAGTTGCTGGCGCGCGCGCGCGTCCCGGCGCTTGCCGGCTTCCAGCCGGTCCACCGTGCCGTCGTCGAGCCAGCCGCAGGTGATGGCAGTCATCACGCCCGGCGTGTTCCAGGTGGTGGCGCGGATCGCGCGCTCGATCGCGCCCACCCATTGCGGCGGCGCGGCCACGCAGCCCACGCGCAGGCCGGTGGCCACGCTCTTGGAGTAGCCCGACACGTAGACCGTGGTCTCCGGTGCCAGCGCCGCCAGCGGCGGCGGCGCCTTCTCCACCAGGAAGGCGTAGGCGGCGTCCTCGATGACGAGCAGCCCGTGCTGCCGCGCCACCGCCACCAGGGCGCGGCGGCGGCTCGCGCTCATCACCCAGCCCAGCGGGTTGTGCATCGTCGGCATGGCGTACAGCGCCTTGACGCGGCGGCGCCGGCACAGCGCGGCCAGCGCGTCGGGGTCGGGGCCCTCGCTGCCGTGCGCGCCGGCCGGCAGCGCCACCAGCTCCAGGCGGTGGGCCTCGGCGAGCAGCTTGAAGCCGGGGTAGGTGAGGGCGTCGACCGCCACCACGTCGCCGGGCTGCAGCAGCGCCATCACGGTGGTGGCCAGGCCGTGCTGCGCGCCGTCGACCAGCATCACCTGCTCGCCCGGCACCGCGAGCCCGCGGCGCGCCAGATGCCGTGCCACCGAGGCCCGCTCGTGCGGGCGGCCGCCGTGCGGCTGGTAGCGCAGCAGCGCCTCCAGGTCGCCGGCCGCGGCCAGCTGGCGCAGCGCGTTCCGCAACAGCTCGGCCTGGCCCGGCAGCGACGGGTAGTTGAAGTTCAGGTCCAGCATGTCGGCCGCCACCGCGTGCTGGTCCACGCCCTGGCCACGCGGCACCGCCGTTTCCTTGACGAAGGTACCGCGGCCGGTCTCGCCGCTCACCAGGCCCATGGCCGCCAGCTCGGCATAGACGCGGCTGGCCGTCACCAGCGCCAGGCCCTCGTCGGCCGCGAGCTGCCGGTGCGTGGGCAGGCGGGTGCCGGGCGGCAGGCGGCCGCCCGTGATCTCAGCGGCGAACCGGTCGACGACCTGCTTGTACCGGGCCTGGGCCATGGGGCGATGTTGTATGCATGACAATTATTTGATTGTATTGATTGGCACGCCTAGCATCGAGCCCATGCACATCGCCATCCTCACTTTCGAGGGCTACAACGAGCTCGACTCCCTGATCGCCCTCGGCATCCTCCACCGCGTCAAGCAGCCCGGCTGGCGCGTGTCGATCGCCAGCCCGAGCGCCCGGGTCCGTTCGATGAACGGCGTGGTCATCGAGGCCCAGGCCTCGCTGCAGGACGCCGTGGCGGCCGACGCCGTGATCGTGGGCAGCGGCCTGCAGACCCGCGAGGTGATCGCCGATGCCGCGCTGATGCGTCAACTGAAGCGGCTCGACCCCACCCGGCAGCTGCTGGGTGCCCAATGCTCCGGCACGCTGGTGCTGGCGAAGCTGGGCCTGCTGCACGAGGTGCCGGCCTGCACCGACCTGATCACCAAACCCTGGGTCCAGGAGGCCGGCGTCGACGTGCTGAACCAGCCTTTCTTCGCGCGCGGCAACCTCGCCACCGCGGGCGGTTGCCTGGCCTCGGCCTACCTGGCGGCGTGGGTCATCGCGCGGCTGCAGGGCGTGGCCGTGGCCGAGAGCGCGCTGCACTACGTGGCGCCGGTGGGTGAGAAGGAGGCCTATGTGGCGCAGGCGATGCGCAACATCGGGCCATATCTCGCGGGCACCGAACCGGCAGCCGCCTGACAATCGGGCCGTTCGAAACCCATCTGCCGGGGAGCCAGGATGTACCTGCCCAGCCATTTCGAGGAGCGGCGGCCCGAGGCCCTGCACGACCTGATCGCCCGCCACCCGCTGGGCATGCTGGTCACCCACGGCAGCGGTGGCCTCGACGCGAACCACGTGCCGTTCGAACTGGACGCCGGCGTGGGCCCGCACGGCGTGCTGCGCGCCCACGTGGCCCGCGACAACCCGCTGTGGCGGAGCGTGGCCGACGGCGACGAGGTGCTGGTGGTGTTCCGTGCCGCGCAGGCCTACGTCTCGCCCAACTGGTACCCCAGCAAACACGAGGCGCACAAGCTGGTGCCCACCTGGAACTACCGGGTGGTCCATGCCCACGGGACCATCACCGTGCGCGACGACGAGCGCTACGTGCGCGGCCTGGTGGCGCGGCTCACGCGCCAGCACGAGGCCGGCCAGCCCCGCCCGTGGAAGATGGGCGACGCGCCCAGCGACTACATCGACGCGATGCTGAAGTCCATCGTGGGCCTGGAGATCGCGGTGGCGCGCCTGGTGGGCAAGTTCAAGCTCAGCCAGAACCGCGAGACGCGCGATCGCGTGAGCGCGGCGCAGGTCCTGATCGACCAGGGCGACACCGAGCTCGGCGAGGCGATGCGGGCCGTCGGGCCGCCCGCGTGAGCTGCCGCTGCAGGCGGCCCTAGCGGGACACGCCGATCTCGATGATGCCGAAGCTGCCGTAGTCGGCCTCGACACGGTCGCCCGGCTGCACCGCCAGCGGCACCATGCAGGTCCCGCACGAGGCCCAGTCGCCGGCGCGCAGGCCGACGCCCAGCGAGGACAGCTCGTTGGCCAGCCAGGTGAGTGCGGTGCGCGGATCGCCGAGCAGCGCGCGTCCTTCGCCGCGGCGCGTGCAGCGCACGCTGCCG
>NZ_AZSN01000178.1:0-6786 GCF_000576225.1 Methylibium sp. T29-B
CCGCGTGCTGGGCGACGACCCGGCGCGCGTGCTGCCGTCGCTGCAGCGCGCGCTGCAGGCCGGCCGGCAGGCCCCCACGCCGGCGCCGGTGCCCGTGCTGCCGCACCCCTCGCTCGCCATGAGCGTCGCACCCCGGCCCTTCTGAGCGACGGGCGTCGCTGCGACAGGTGTGTCTCGCACCGATGCGCCGGTGCGACACCGGCCCGCCGTGCGCCGCGGCGGGCCGCCCGCGAGGCCGAGATTGTGGCGACGCCACCACGAACACGCACCTCTCGCCCGGGGCTGTTGTCGCGCCGGCCATGGGCATGGCGATTGCACCTTCAGCCCGCCTGCGAACAGACAGGTGCGGCCCGCGTCCCGCGGGTCGACGAACGAGTGCATCCACCCCAAGGAGACAAACCACATGAATGCATTGAACGCGATCTCGCTCAGCGTCGGCCTCTGGGTCGGCATCTGGTGCTTCGCCACGCTCGGCTACCTGGAGCCCAAGGTGATGACCTGGATCACCTTCCTGACCTGGGCCTCGTTCTACGCCGCCGGCGGCGGCAAGGCCGGGCTCGTGAAGGCGATCGCCAGCGCCTTCGCCGGCACGCTGATCTCGGCGGCGATCGTCTGGCTCAACGGCCAGCTCGGCGGCGGGGTGCAGGGCGTGGGCCTGGTGATCTTCAGCCTGCTGCTCGCGGTGCTGGGCTGGGCGCTGTGCCAGCTGTCGAAGGTGGACCTGTTCAGTTTCATCCCCGGTGCCTTCATTGGCGCGGCGTCGTTCTTCGGTGCCGGCGCGCCGCTCGACGGCAAGCTGGGCTGGGTGCTGGTGTCCATCGTGTGCGGCGCCGTGATGGGGCTGATCTCGGAGCGCGTGGGCCAGGCGATGACCGCCAAGGCGCCGGCCTGAACCACGCCGGCATCGCACGATGACGACCCGCAGCGGCGGCACGACGGCACGCCGGCCGCTGCGGATTCCCGGCCCCCCTGGAGAACGCCCGTGACGCGCCTGACCCTCAAGGGCTCCCCCGTCTACACCGAAGGCCACCTGCCGGTGGTCGGCCACGAGGCGCCCCGGTTCACGCTGACCGGCAAGGACCTGGTCGACGTCGGCCTCGAGCAGTTCGGCATGCAGCGCAAGCTGCTCAACATCGTGCCCAGCCTGGAGATGCCGACCTGCGCGGCGTCGCTGCGCCGCTTCAACGACCACGCGCGCCAGACCCCCGGCAGCGTGGTGCTGTCGATCTCGCACGACCTGCCGTTCGCCGCGCAGAGCCGCATCGACGCGGCGCAGCTCGACCGCGTGGTCGCGCTGTCGCTGTTCCGCAGCCCACATTTCGCGCGCGCCTACGGGGTCGACATCGTCAGCGGCCCGCTCAAGGGCCTGACCGCGCGCGCGGTGCTGGTCCTCGACGGCCACAACCGCGTGCTGCACGCGCAGCTGGTGCGCGAGATCACCGACGAACCCGATTACGCGCTGGCCGCCGCCGCGCTGACCCGCAGCGCCTGAGCGCGACCGATGCGCCGGCGCGACGGCTGTCGCATCGGGCCTGTCACACCTGTCTCGCTGCGACGCCGGAACGCCGCTGCGGCGTCTTCCGTGAATCGCACGGCCGCGGCGCAAAGCCAGCATCGGCGCGGCCTGCAGCCCGATCCGCAACCGTGATCCCGGCATGGCACGCGGCTTGCGCTGAAGGCCGCATCACGAAATCAGGAGACTTCCGAATGTCCGCTCCCGGAGCGACCCCGGCGCCTTGCATCGGCATCATCGCGAACCCGGTGTCGGCGCGCGACATCCGCCGCATCATCGCGAACGCCGGCAACCTGCAGATCACCGATCGCGTGAGCATCGTGATGCGGGTGATGAGCGCCGCCGGGGCGATGGGCGTGAAGAAGGTTTTGATGATGCCGGACAACGGCGGCATCCGCGCCATGCTGACGCGCAATCTCAAGCGCGAGCACGACATGCACCACGCCTTCCCCGCGCTCGAGTTCCTGGACATGGAACCCACGACCACGGTGAACGACACCTTCACCGCGGCGCGCCTGATGCGCGCGGCCGGCGTGCGGGCGATCGTCGTGCTCGGCGGCGACGGCACGCACCGCGCGGTGGTGCGCGAATGCCGGGACGTCCCGATCGCCGGGCTGTCCACCGGCACCAACAACGCCTTCCCCGAGATGCGCGAGTCCACCATCACCGGCATCGCGGTCGGCCTCTATGCCTCGGGCCAGTTGAGCGACGCACAGGCGCTGATGCCGAACAAGCTGCTCGAGGTGTCGATCAACGACGGCGAGCGGCGCGACATCGCGCTGGTCGACGCGGTGATCTCCACCGACCGCTACATCGGCGCGCGCGCGGTCTGGAAGACCGAGAGCCTGGCCGCCGCCTACCTGACGTTCGCCGAGCCGCAGGCGATCGGCCTGTCGGCCATCGGCGGGCTGCTGCAGCCGGTCGGCCGGCGCGACCCGGGCGGCCTGGCCATCCAGCTCAGCGAAGACCCCGCGACCCGCAGGCTCCAGCTGCTGGCGCCGATCGCGCCGGGCATGGTGCGCCCGGTCGGCATCGCGCATTGGGAAGCCATGCCGGCCGGCCAGCCCTTCACCGTGGCGCTCGACGCCGGCGTGGTGGCGCTCGACGGCGAGCGCGAGCTGACCTTCGACGCCGGCGAGCGCGTGGAGATCACGCTGCGCGAGAACGCTTTCCCCACGGTGGACGTGGCCCGTTGCATGCAGCTCGCTGCGAGCGAAGGCCTGTTCCGCCTCATGACCCACCCAGCCTAGATAGGAGACAACACCATGGCAGGCAAGAACCCGTTCCCTCTGAGCAAGGAAGCGCTGCTGAATTGCTATCGCTCGATGCGCACGATCCGTGATTTCGAGGAACGACTGCACGTGGACTTCGGCCGCGGCGACATCCCCGGCTTCGTGCACCTGTACGCCGGTGAAGAGGCAGGCGGCGTGGGCATCATGAGCCACCTGGGCGACGGTGACCGCATCGCCTCCACGCACCGCGGCCACGGCCACTGCATCGCCAAGGGCGTGGACGTCGTCGCGATGATGAAGGAGATCTACGGCAAGAAGGGTGGCTGCGGCAACGGCAAGGGCGGCTCGATGCACATCGCCGACCTGTCCAAGGGCATGATGGGCGCCAACGGCATCCTCGGCGCCGGCGCACCGCTGATCTGCGGCGCGGCGCTGGCCGCCAAGTTCCGCAAGAAGAACGAGGTCGGCATCTGCTTCGTCGGTGACGGCGCCTCCAACCAGGGCACCTTCCTCGAGAGCCTGAACCTGGCCGCGGTGTGGACCCTGCCGGTGATCTTCGTCGTCGAGAACAACGGCTACGCCGAATCGACCTCGCGCGATTACGGCACCGCGGTGGACAGCTACGTCGACCGCGCCTCCGGCTTCGGCATGCCCGGCATCACGGTGGACGGCACCGACTTCTTCGCGGTCTACGAGGCCGCCGGCGAAGTGATCAAGCGCGCCCGTGAAGGCGGCGGCCCCTCGCTGCTCGAAGTGAAGATGGTCCGCTTCTACGGCCACTTCGAGGGCGACGCGCAGACCTACCGCGCCCCGGGCGAGCTCGACGACATCCGCACCAACCAGGACTGCCTGCTGAAGTTCAAGGCGCATGTCACGAAGGCCGGCGTGATCAGCGCTGCGGAACTCGAGGCGATCGACAAGGAAGTGGCCGCACTGATCGAAGACGCGGTGAAACAGGCCAAGGCCGCCCCGCTGCCCACCGCCGCCGACCTGCTGACCGACGTGTACGTGTCCTACTGAAGCGCGCGCACACCACAAGACACCCGAACAGACCCAGGAGACATTTCATGGCCAGAAAAATCAGCATGAAGCAGGCGATCAACGAGGCGCTTGATCAGGAAATGACGCGCGACCCGTCGGTGATCGTGCTCGGCGAGGACATCGTCGGCGGCGCCGGCGGCCAGGGCGAGATGGACGCGTGGGGCGGCGTGCTCGGCGTGACCAAGGGCCTGTACGCCAAGCACGGCGACCGCCTGATGGACACGCCGCTGTCCGAGAGCGCCTACGTCGGCGCGGCCGTCGGTGCGGCCGCCTGCGGCATGCGTCCGGTCGCCGAACTGATGTTCATCGACTTCATGGGCGTGTGCTTCGACCAGATCTTCAACCAGGCCGCCAAGTTCCGCTACATGTTCGGCGGCAAGGCCGAGACGCCGGTCGTGATCCGTGCGATGGTCGGCGCCGGCTTCCGCGCCGCCGCCCAGCACAGCCAGATGCTGACGCCGCTGTTCACCCACATCCCCGGCCTGAAGGTGGTGTGCCCGAGCACGCCGTACGACACCAAGGGCATGCTGATCCAGGCGATCCGCGACAACGACCCGGTGATCTTCTGCGAGCACAAGAACCTCTACGGCTTCGAGGGCGAGGTGCCCGAGGCCTCGTACGCGATCCCGTTCGGCGAGGCGAACGTGGTGCGTGAAGGCAAGCACGCCACCATCGTGACCTACGGTCTGATGGTGCACCGCTCGCTCGACGCCGCCGCCACGCTGGCCAAGGAAGGTGTCGAGGTCGAGATCGTCGACCTGCGCTCGCTGTCGCCGATCGACATGGACACGGTGCTGGACAGCGTCACGAAGACCGGCCGCCTGATCTGCGTCGACGAGGCCAGCCCGCGCTGCAACATCGGTACCGACGTGTCGGCCCAGGTCGCGATGCAGGCCTTCGGCGCGCTCAAGGCCCAGATCGAACTGGTGTCGCCGCCGCACGTGCCGGTGCCCTTCTCCCCGACCCTCGAGGATCTCTACATTCCGTCGGCCGCGCAGGTCGCCGACGCGGTGCGCCGCACCATGAAAGGAAAGCACTGATGTCCGGCATCACTCCCATCGTCATGCCCAAGTGGGGCCTGTCGATGTCCGAAGGCACCGTCGTCGCCTGGCTGGTCGACGTGGGTGACGAGATCGAGGTGGGCACGCCCATCCTCGACGTGGAAACCGACAAGATCGCCAACGCGGTCGAGGCGCCGGACCCCGGCGTGCTGCGCCGCAAGGTGGCCAGCGACGGCGAACTGCTGCCGGTGAAGGCGCTGCTCGGCGTGATGGGCGGCAGCGACGTCAGCGATGCCGACATCGACGCCTACATCGCGTCCTACGTGATGCCCGCGGCCGACGAGGACGACGAAGCCAGCGCCGGCCCGGCCTACCTGTACGCCGATGTCGACGGCACCCGCATCCGCTACGCCCGCAAGGGTGCGGAAGACGGCACCCCGGTGCTGTTCATCCACGGCTACGGCGGCGACCTGGACAACTGGCTGTTCAACATCGACGCCGTCGGCGAGAAGAGCCCGGTGATCGCGCTCGACCTGCCGGGTCACGGCCAGTCGGACGCCAAGCTGCCGGGCGCGAGCCTCGAGGCGCTGGCGGACTTCGTGGCGCGCTTCATGGCCGTGATCGACGTGGCGCAGGCGCACGTGGTCGGCCACTCGATGGGCGGCGCGATCGCCTCCCAGCTGGCGTTGTCGCACCCGAAGCGCGTGGCCTCGCTGAGCCTGATCGCCAGCGCCGGCCTCGGCCCGGACATCAACAACGGCTACACCGAGGGCTTCGCCAACGCCGCATCGCGCCGTGACCTGAAGCCGGTGCTGGAGCAGTTGTTCAAGGACCCGGGGCTGGTGAGCCGCCAGATGGTCGACGATGTGCTGAAGTACAAGCGCCTCGACGGCGTGAGCGAGGTGCTGGCCACGCTGGGTCGCGGTCTGTTCGCGGCCGGGCGCCAGGCTTCGCAGCCCGGTCTGCAGCTCGAGTCGACCGGCAAGCCGGTGCTCGTGGTCTGGGGTCGCGACGACCAGGTGGTGCCGGCGGCCCATGCCGGCAACGCCCCAGCCGGCGCGACGGTGGAGGTGTTCGACGACGCCGGCCACATGGTCCAGATGGAACGGGCCAACGACGTCAACCGGCTGCTCAAGCAGCATGTGGGCGGCTGAGTCGCACCACGCCGCACCGATGGTCGAACCGTCGGTACGGCGCCAGTTCACCCTGCTCGACGGCGCGCCCGCCGACAGCGATGGCGTGGCCATCGAGCAGGCGCTGCTGCAGCGCGCGGCCGAAGGCGTGGCCGTGGCGCACGTGTGGGAGGCCACGCCCGGCTTCGTGGTGCCGGCCTCCTACAGGCGCTTCGAGCGCTTCGAGGCCGCCTGTGCCATTTTCGCGGCGCAGGGTCTGCCGGTGCAGGTGCGTTGCTCGGGCGGCGGACTGGTCCCGCAGGGGCCGGGCATGGTGAACCTCAGCCTGGCGTGGCGTACCCACGCCGCCATGGGTTCGGCTGCCGATGCGGTGTACACGGCACTGTGCCGCCTGTTGCAGGCGAGTGCAGCCACCTTCGGCATCCTCGCGACGCCGCAGGCGGTGTCGGGTTCGTTCTGCGATGGCCGCTACAACCTCGCGGTGAACGGTCGCAAGGTCGCCGGCACCGCGCAGTACTGGCGGCGCGCCAGCGCGTCCGAGCAGATCGTGCTCGCCCACGCCTGCCTGCTGGTCGACGCCGATCTGGACACGCTGACCCGCCATGCGAATGCCTTCGAGGCCGAGATCCGCAGCGACCGCGTCTACCGCAGCGACGCCATCACCAACCTCGCCCGCGGCTCCGGCGGCCCGGTGCCGGCCGGCGGCACGCGCCGCCGCATCACGCCGCCGCACGTCGTGAGGCTGCTGCAACAGGGCGCCAGCTCCAGCACAGTGCTGTGCTGACACGGAGCCTGTCATGACTTACGACCCGCTCGCCAAGCAGAAGGCGCAGGCCAAGACGGCGCGCATCCCGATCAAGGTGGTA
>NZ_AZSN01000179.1:0-6759 GCF_000576225.1 Methylibium sp. T29-B
GGCCACGCCGCCCGCCTCCGCGGCGGCCGCGGGCGAAGCGGCCGCCACCACCCGGCCGGCGCCGCAGGGCTACTGGATCGGCCTGGCGGTGGGGGCCGTCGCGATGCTGGCCTACTACGCACTGCTGAGCTTCAACCGGCTCGAAGTCTTCAAGATGCTGCTGTCGAGCTTCTTCCCGCTGCTGGTGCTGATCACCGCGGTGCTGGGCTCGATCGTCTTCGGCCTGGCGACGCCCACCGAGGCGGCGGCGGTCGGTGCGCTCGGCGGTTTCCTGCTCGCCGGGGCCTACCGCCAGCTCAACCTCACGGTGGTGAAGGAGAGCGTCTTCCTCACCGCCAAGACCAGCGCGATGGTGTGCTGGCTGTTCGTCGGTTCGGCCATCTTCTCGGCGGCCTTCGCGCTGCTGGGCGGCCAGGAGCTGGTCGAGAACTGGGTGCTGGGCATGAACCTCACCAAGACCCAGTTCCTGATCCTGAGCCAGGTCATCATCTTCATCCTCGGCTGGCCGCTGGAGTGGACCGAGATCATCGTGATCTTCATGCCCATCTTCATTCCGCTGCTCGACAACTTCGGGGTCGACCCGCTGTTCTTCGGCCTGCTGGTGGCGCTGAACCTGCAGACCGCCTTCCTGAGCCCGCCGGTGGCGATGTCGGCGTTCTACCTGAAGGGCGTGGCGCCGAAGCACGTGACCTTGAACCAGATCTTCGCCGGCATGCTGCCCTTCATGGGCATCCAGATCATCGCGATCATCCTGCTGTACCAGTTCCCGGCCATCGGCCTGTGGTTGCCGGAGGTGCTGTACAAGTGAGCGTGAGAGCGAGCGTCGGCGACACCGCGGCGGTGCGGCAATGAACGCGAGGAACCCGGTCGAGTTCTATTTCGACTTCTCCTCGCCCTATTCCTACATCGCCAGCGAGTGGGTCGAGGCGGTGGCCGCGCGCCACGGCCGCACGGTGCGCTGGCACGCCATCCTGCTGGGGGCCACCTTCCAGGCGGCCGAGCTGAAGAGCCCGGTGTCCTACCCGGTCAAGCGCGAGTACGCGCTGGCCGATTTCCAGCGCTCGGCGCGCTTCGAGGGCGTGCCCTACCGGGCGCCCGAACGCTTCCCGATCCCGACCCAGAACGCCGCGCGCGTGTTCTGGTGGCTCGCCGACCGCGAGCCCGAGCGGGCGGCGGCCTGGGCCCATGCCGGGCTGCGCGCCTACTTCACGCGCGGCGTGGCGCTCGATGCGCCGGCGCCGCTGAAGGCGCTGTGTGCCGAGGCCGGGCTCGACGCCGAGGCGGCCGAGGCCGCCTGGGGCGACCCGGCCTGGAAGGCGCGGCTGAAGGCCGAGAACGACGCCGCGATCGCGGCGGGCGTGTTCGGCGCGCCGTCCTTCCTCGTCGACGGCGAGCTGTTCTGGGGCAACGACCGGCGGGCGCAGCTGGAGCGCTGGCTCGCCACCGGGCCGTTCTGAGTCGCGGCCTCAGCGCGGCGCGCCGTCGGCCACCCGCAGCGCGTGCTCGACATCGCCACGCAGGCGGCGCAACGCGGCCAGCTCGGCCTGCGGCGCCTGCAGGGCCGGGTAGAGCACCGCGAGCAGGCCACGCGCGGTCTCGTCCACGTCGACCGGCCGCTGCTGCAGCACGGCCTCCCACAGCAGGTGCTCCATCGGCCCCAGCACCAGGGTGCGCAGCAGGCGCAGCGGCACGTCGCGGCGGATCTCTCCGCTGGCCTGGCCGCGCGCCAGCAGGTCCATCAGCGGCGCGGTGTAGCGGCGCTGCAGCGGCGCGAAGGCATCGCCCAGCGCCTCCTGTCCCTTCGAGCGGCCTTCCGACAGCACCAGCGCGCACAGCCCGGTGCCCTGCGTCAGGAACAGCCGCAGGTGGGTCTGCACGAAGAACTCGAGCTGCGCGCGCGTGTCGCGCTCGCGCGGCAGGCCGGCCTCGATGGCGGCGATGATCTCGTCGTACCAGTCGCCGACCACGCGGGTGCACAGCTCGCGCTTGCCGCGGAAGTAGGTGAACACGGTGGCCTCGGAGATGCCCAGGCGCTGCGCGATCTCGGTCGTGGTGGCGTGCTCGTAGCCGCGCTCCGAGAACACCTCGCGGCCCACGCGCAGGATGTCGCGCACGCGTTGCTCGGACTTGGCGCTGGCCGGCGCGCGGCGGCGCGGGGCGGCAAGGGCGGACGGACGGTTCATCGTGGCGGCGGCAGCGGGGACGGCAGCGAGGGCACGCCGGATTGTCGGGGATTGGCAATCTTGAGTAAAGCTCAATTAATGCTTGATTCGCCTCAGACGACTCTCTAGAATGCTCGCTGATCCGACATAAAAGCGGTCGAGTCATTCGGTGTTCGCTAATTTTGAGTGAAACTCATGAATGACCGGCGCCAGGCCGCCGCACCGACCACCTGCAGCCCACGGGAGACCGACATGTCCAGCTTCACCGGCCTCGATATCGACCTCGGCGACACGCTGGTCATGCTGCGCGACAGCGTGCGCGACTTTGCCCAGCAGGAGATCGCGCCGCGCGCGGCCGACATCGACCGCGACAACCAGTTCCCCCCCGATCTCTGGCGCAAGCTCGGCGACCTGGGCGTGCACGGCATGACGGTGGGCGAGGCCTACGGCGGTACCGGCCTCGGCTACCTGGCGCACATGGTGGCGATGGAGGAGATCTCGCGCGCCTCGGCGGCCGTGGGGCTGTCCTACGGCGCACATTCCAACCTCTGCATCAACCAGCTGCACCGCAACGGCAGCGAAGCGCAGAAGGGCCGCTACCTGCCGACGCTGGTGTCCGGCGAGCACGTCGGCGCGCTGGCGATGAGCGAGCCCAACGCCGGCTCCGACGTGGTCAGCATGAAGCTGCGCGCCGAGCGCCGCGGCGATCGTTACGTGCTGAACGGCGCCAAGATGTGGATCACCAACGGCGGTGACGCCGACACGATGGTGGTCTACGCCAAGACCGAGCCCGAGGCGGGCGCGAAGGGCGTCACGGCGCTCATCGTCGAGAAGGGTTTCAAGGGCCTGAGCTTCGGCAGCAAGCTCGACAAGCTGGGCATGCGCGGGTCCAACACCTACCCCGTGTTCTTCGAGGACTGCGAGGTGCCGGTCGACAACGTGCTGGGCCAGGAGGGCGGCGGCGTCAAGGTGCTGATGAGCGGCCTGGACTACGAGCGCGCGGTGCTGTCGGCCGGGCCGCTGGGCATCATGGCCGCCTGCATGGACCTGGTGCTGCCCTATGTGCACGACCGCAAGCAGTTCGGCCAGAGCATCGGCGAGTTCCAGCTGATGCAGGGCAAGCTGGCCGACATGTACACCACCTTCTCGGCCTGCCGCGCGTACGTCTACGCCGTCGGCCAGGCCTGCGACCGCGCCGACCACAGCCGCTCGCTGCGCAAGGACGCGGCCGGCGCCATCCTCTACGCCGCCGAGAAGGCCACCTGGATGGCCGGCGAGGCGATCCAGGTGCTGGGCGGCAACGGCTACATCAACGAGTACCCGGCCGGGCGCCTGTGGCGCGACGCCAAGCTCTACGAGATCGGTGCCGGCACCTCGGAGATCCGGCGCATGCTGATCGGCCGCGAGCTGTTCGCCGAAACCGCCTGAGTCCCCCGGCCGAAGGAGCCCCGCGATGTCGACCCTGGTGTCCCGCCTCGATCCGCGCAGCGACGAGTTCAAGGCCAATGCCGAGGCGATGCGCCGCGGCGTCGACGACCTGCACGCGAAGCTCGCGCAGATCGCGCTGGGCGGCGGCGAGACCGCGCGCGCACGGCACGTGGCACGCGGCAAGCTGTTGCCGCGCGAGCGGGTCGAGCTGCTGCTGGACCCTGACACGCCCTTCCTCGAGATCGCCCCACTGGCTGCGATGGGCGTCTACCGTGACGCGGACGGCAGCGATGCGGCGCCGTGCGCCGGCGTGATTGCCGGCATCGGCCGGGTGGCCGGCGTCGAGTGCGTGATCGTGTGCAACGACGCCACCGTCAAGGGCGGCACCTATTACCCGCTGACGGTCAAGAAGCACCTGCGCGCGCAGGAGATCGCGCAGCAGAACCGCCTGCCCTGCCTCTACCTGGTCGACAGCGGCGGCGCCAACCTGCCGAACCAGGATGAGGTGTTCCCCGACCGCGACCACTTCGGCCGCATCTTCTACAACCAGGCGAACCTGAGCGCCGACGGCATTCCGCAGATCGCGGTGGTGATGGGCTCCTGTACCGCCGGCGGCGCCTACGTGCCGGCGATGAGCGACGAGACCATCATCGTGCAGGACCAGGGCACCATCTTCCTCGGCGGCCCGCCGCTGGTGAAGGCTGCGACCGGCGAGGTGGTGACGGCCGAAGACCTGGGCGGCGGCGACGTGCACACGCGCCTGTCGGGCGTGGCCGACCACCTGGCGCGCAACGACACCCATGCGCTGGCGCTGGCGCGCCAGATCGTCGGCCACCTCAACCACCGCAAGCCGCAGCCGCCGCTGCGGCGCGAACCGGTGGCGCCGGGCTACGACGCGGCCGAACTGCTGGGCGTGATCCCGACCGACACGCGCAAGCCCTTCGACGTGCGCGAGGTCATCGCCCGCATCGTCGACGGCAGCGAGTTCGACGAGTTCAAGGCGCGCTATGGCGCCACGCTGGTGACCGGCTTCGCGCACATCGAGGGCCTGCCGGTCGGCATCGTGGCGAACAACGGCATCCTGTTCTCGGAGAGCGCCAACAAGGGCGCGCATTTCATCGAGCTGTGCTGCCAGCGCAAGATCCCGCTGGTGTTCCTGCAGAACATCACCGGCTTCATGGTCGGCCGCAAGGTCGAGAACGAAGGCATTGCGCGCGCGGGTGCCAAGATGGTCACCGCAGTGGCCTGCGCCAACGTGCCCAAGTTCACCGTGATCATCGGCGGCAGCTTCGGCGCGGGCAACTACGGTATGTGCGGCCGCGCCTACTCGCCGCGCTTCCTGTGGATGTGGCCCAACGCACGCATCTCGGTGATGGGCGGCGAGCAGGCCGCCAGCGTGCTGGCCACCGTGAAGCGCGACGGCATCGAGGCCAAGGGCGGGCACTGGTCGGCCGAGGACGAGGCGGCCTTCAAGGCGCCGCTGCTCGCGCAGTACGAGACCCAGGGGCATCCCTATTACGCCAGCGCTCGGCTGTGGGACGATGGCGTCATCGATCCCGCCGACACGCGCCGCGTGCTCGCGCTGGGCTTGAGCGCCAGCCTGAACGCGCCGATCCCCGACGCGAAGTTCGGCGTGTTCCGCATGTGATGGAGGGCGCCGCGATGCCGCACAGCCAGGGTCACGCCGTATGAGCGCCGACACGACCGTCCGCCTGAGCCGACCGTCGGCCGCGGTGGCGCGGGTGACGCTGTGCCGCCCCGACGTGCGCAACGCCTTCAACGACGAGGTCATCACCGCGCTGACGCAGGCCTTCCGCGCGCTCGATGCCGACGACACCGTGCGCGTCGTCGTGCTGGCCGCCGAGGGCCCGGCCTTCTGCGCCGGCGCCGACCTGCACTGGATGCGCCGCATGGCGGACTACACGCGCGCGCAGGACCTCGACGACGCGGCCGGCCTGGCCGAGATGCTGCGCAGCATCGCCGGCTGCCGCAAGCCGACGATCGCGCGCGTGCAGGGCGATGCCTACGCCGGCGGCGTGGGCCTGGTGGCGGCCTGCGATCTCGCGGTGGCAGTGGACACCGCACAGTTCTGCCTCAGCGAGGTGAAGCTCGGGCTGGTGCCGGCGACGATCGGCCCCTACGTGGTCCGCGCGATGGGCCCGCGTGCCGCGCAGCGCTACACGCTCACGGCAGAGCGCTTCGACGCCACCACCGCGCAGCGCACGGGCCTGCTGCACGAGGTCGCGCCGGCCGAGGCGCTGGACGCGGCGGTGCAGGCTCTCGTCGACGCGCTGCTCGCCGCCAGCCCGCAGGCGCTGGCCACTGGCAAGCGCCTGCTGCACGAGATCACCGGGGCGCCGCTCGATGCGGCCCTGATCGCGCGCACCGTGGAGTTCATTGCCGATGCGCGCGCCTCGGACGACGGCCGCGAGGGCGTGCAGGCCTTTCTCGGCAAGCGCCGTCCGCGCTGGCAGGCGTGAAGGAGCGACGATGGAACTGCCGGCGGTGAACGCGCTCGACACCACCCATCTGATCGCGCTGGCCGCCGCGCTGGGCTGGGCCAGCGGCCTGCGGCTCTACGCGGTGCTCGCCATCACCGGGCTGGTCGGCTATGCCGGCTGGGTGCAACTGCCGCCCGGCCTGCAACTGCTGCAGCACCCGGCGATGCTGGCGGGCAGCGGCTTCATGCTGTTCGTCGAGTTCTTTGCCGACAAGATCCCCGGTCTCGATTCGCTGTGGGACCTGGTTCACACCGCGGTCCGCATCCCGGCCGGCGCGGCGCTGGCCGCCTCGGTGTTCGGCGCCGACCACGCCACCGCCGCGGCGCTGGCGGCCCTGCTGGGTGGCACGCTGGCCGCGACCAGCCACGTTGCCAAGGCGACCACGCGCGCCGCGGTCAACACCTCGCCCGAGCCGTTCTCCAACATCGGCATGTCGCTGCTCGGTGATCTGGCGGTGCCGTCGATGTTGTGGCTGGCGTTCGAGCACCCGGTGCTGGCGATCGCCGGCGTGGCCGCGGCCTTCGTCGGCATGCTGATCCTCGTGTGGCTGCTCTCGAAGTTCCTGGCGCGCTTGTGGGCCCGGTTGAAGATGCTGCTGGGTGCGGCGTCGGCCACGGCAACGGAGTCCCGTTGATGTTCAAGAAGATCCTGGTCGTCAACCGCGGCGA
>NZ_AZSN01000180.1:0-6699 GCF_000576225.1 Methylibium sp. T29-B
CCAGCTGCGCGTCGAGCTGGGCCCCGAGGCCGCCCGCGTCGTGCAGGCGGCCTGGTGGCGCGAGCTGGGTCCGGAAGGTGCCCGGGTGCTGCGCGGCGGCATCGGCGTGCAGGATGCGATGCCGCAGCCGGGCGAGGGCGTGGCGGCCCACCTCAACCTGCCCTACCTCGACCTCGATGCCTGGCAGAAGGTGGCCGAGACCTGGAGCGGCGGCAGCGGCGCTGCGCTGGCGGGCCCCGGCGGCATGGGCTACGCGCCGACCACGGTGGCGCTGCGGGCCAAGGAACTCGTCACCAGCGGGCGGCACCTGCACGAGGTCGTGGTCGGTCTGACGCGCGGCGTCGCGGTCGACGACGCCACCTGGCGCGCCAACCTCGATGCCACCGAGTTCAACGGCTACGCCGAGTACCGCCCGCCCGGGGGTGCCCGCGCCGCGACCGAGGGTGCCGGCCGTCTCCACGCGCGCCTGTCGCGGCTGTCCCTGCCCAAGAGCGAAGCCGACGCGGTCAGCTCGCTGCTCGAGCAGGCCTCGCCGGCCAGCGTGCCGGCGCTCGACATCGTGATCGACGACTTCGAACTGCGCGGCAAGCGCCTCGGCCGGGTCGAGATCGAGGCGCAGAACCGCGAGGCGGAAGCCGGCGAGACGGCGCGCGAATGGCGGCTGAGCAAGTTCCGCCTCGTCACGCCGGAGGCGCAGCTCAATGCCAGCGGCCGCTGGTCGGCGGCCGCGCCCGGCGCGGCGGCGCGGCGACGAGCGACCATGGACTTCAAGCTCGACATCGCCGACGGCGGCGCGCTGCTCGCACGGCTCGGCCAGGGCGAGGTGGTGCGCGGCGCCAAGGGCCAGCTGGCCGGACAGGTGAGCTGGCTCGGTTCGCCGCTGGCGATCGACTACGCCAGCCTGGGTGGACAGGTCCGCGTGGCGGTCGAGGGAGGGCAGTTCCTGCAGGCCGATCCCGGCATGGCCAAGCTGCTGGGCGTGCTCAGCCTGCAGTCGCTGCCGCGTCGCCTGCTGCTCGATTTCCGTGACGTGTTCGAGCGAGGCTTCGTGTTCGACAACATCACCGGCGACGTCAGCATCGCGCAGGGCGTGGCGAGCACACGCAACCTGCGGATGCGCGGCGTGCAGGCCGTGGTGCTGATGGAAGGCAGCGCCGACGTCGAGCACGAGACCCAGGACCTGCGCGTCTGGGTGGTGCCCGAGATCAATGCCGGAGCGGCTTCGCTCGCGGTGGCGGCCATCAACCCGGCGGTCGGCCTGGGCAGCTTCGTCGCGCAGTGGCTGTTGCGCCGGCCCATCATGAACGCGGGCACGCGCGAATTCCACGTCACCGGACCGTGGGCCGAGCCCAAGGTCGAGCGCATCGAGCGCAAACTCGGCGACGCGGTGCCGACCGACGAGGCGGCCTCGGCGCCGGCGTCCAAGGAGTCGCCATGAAGATCGCAGCCGTGCAGATGGTGTCCACGCCGCGCGTCGCGGAGAACCTGGCGCGGGCCCGGGCGCTGATCGGCCGGGCGGCCGACGCCGGGGCCGAGCTGGTGGCTCTGCCGGAGTACTTCTGCCTGATGGGCCAGCGCGACACCGACAAGCTCGACGTGGCCGAGGCCGACGGCAGCGGCCCGATCCAGGACCTGCTGGCCGCCGCTGCCCGCGAGTGCGGCGTGTGGCTGGTGGGCGGCACGCTGCCCTTGCGCATCGACGGGCGCCGCGACCGGGCCCACAACACCACGCTAGTGTTCGGCCCCGACGGCCGGCGCGTGGCGCGCTACGACAAGGTCCACCTGTTCCGCTTCGACGACGGCGAGCGACGCTACGACGAGGCCGCCACGCTGCTGCCGGGCGCCACGCCGGTGGCCTTCGCGCTCACCGACCGCGCCGGGCACACCTGGCGTGTCGGCCTCAGCATCTGCTACGACCTGCGCTTTCCCGAGCTGTACCGCGCGCTCTGCGTGCCGCCCTGCGACCTGCTGCTGGTGCCGGCCGCCTTCACCTACCCCACCGGCCAGGCGCACTGGGAGCTGTTGCTGCGCGCGCGGGCGGTCGAGAACCAGTGCATGGTGCTGGCGCCGGCGCAGGGCGGCCGCCACGAGAACGGCCGCCGCACCTGGGGTCACACGATGATCGTCGGCCCCTGGGGCGACGTGCTGGCGGTGCAGGCCGAGGACGAGGGTGTGGTGATCGCGAGCCTCGACGCTGCCCGCATGGCGCAGGTGCGCGCGCAACTGCCTGCGCTGCAGCACCGCGTGCTGTAGCGCCGCTGCACGCGGCCGCGTCAGCGCCAGCCGAACATCATCTGCCGAGCCAGCAGTCGCTTGGCCGGCGACAACGCCTGCAGCGCCGCCAGACCCAGCCCGCGGGCGCTGGCCAGGCCGGGCAGCGGCCAGGTGAAGCTGCGGGCCAGGAAGTCGGTGGCGGCGATCAGCGCCCAGCGATCCGGGGCACGTTGCCATTCCACCCGCTTCAGCACGGCATCGAAGTCGCCCGCCGCGGCCGGTGCCGCCTGCAGCGCGGCGACCAGCGCATGCGCGTCGCGCAGCCCGAGGTTCAGTCCCTGGCCGGCCACCGGGTGCAACGTCTGGGCCGCATTGCCGATGCGCACCGTGCGGCCCTCGACCAGCGTGCGCTCGGCATTGAGCCCGAGCGCGAAGCGCTTGAGCGGCGTGATCGCCACGAGGCGGCCGACGCGAGGAGGGAACACCTGGTTCAGCACCGCGAGGCGCTGCGCGTCGTCGAGATCGTGCACCGGGTCGTCGGCGGCATCGACGCACCATACGAGCGCCGCGCGCGCGGCGCCATCGAGCGGCGGCAGCGGCAGCAGCGCCGCCGGACCTGCGGGGTGAAGCGCTCGTAGGCGGTGCCGGCCGTCGCCGGTCGCCCGGGCCGGCCAGCGTGACCTGGCCGACCCAGGCGGTCTGGCGGTAGTCGTGCGCCAGTGCCTTGCGCGCCTGCGTCGAGAACACGCCGCCTTCGGCCACCACCGCCAGGTCGTGCAGCTCGGCGATGCCGGCGTCGACCTCCACACCCCCCGCAGCCGGCTTGAGCGCCGCGACCGGCGTGCCGAAGCGGGCCGACAGCCGCCGCGGCTCCTTGGCCACGGCCTCGAACCAGGCGGCTTGCAGCGGCGCGACGATCGCACCGTAGCTGGCCACTGCGCCGAGCTGGTCGACGCCGCACTCGGTCGCCGTCAGCAGCAGCTCGGGTGGCGGCAGACGCAGCACCGAAGCCAGGCCACTCAGCAGCAGCGCGGGCTGCTGCTGCGACACGTGCACCGCGGTAATCGCCGTGCTGGCCGGCGCGATGCTCGGCCAGACGCCCAGGCGCTCGAACTCCTGCACGCTGCCGAGCGAGAGCGCCAGCGTGCGCGGATCGCGCGACACGTCCAGGTCGGCGGGCCGCGCGTCGAACACGTGCACGCGGGCCTCAGGCAGCGCGCGCGCCGCGTGCAGCGCCAGCGCCAGCCCCACCGGACCGGCGCCGACCACCGCGAGTGAAAGTTCTGCTGCCATGACCCGCCCTGCTGGCGGCCAGCCGGCACGCCCCCGGAAGAGGGGCGGCGCGACCCGGACCGCGGTCTATGATCCCGCCGCTATTGTGTTCGCTTCCCTCGCTGCAACCCGCTTCACTGGAGGTTCCCCATGGCGCTGATGGATTTCATCAAGAAGCAGTTCATCGACATCCTCGAATGGACCGAGGGCGACGACGGCACGCTGGCCTGGCGCTACCCGATGGCCGGCAACGAGATCCAGTACGGCGGCTCGCTGACGGTGCGCGAATCGCAGATGGCGGTGTTCGTCAACGAGGGCAAGGTGGCCGACGTGTTCGGCCCCGGCATGTACAAGCTCACCACCCAGACGCTGCCGGTGCTGACCTACCTGAAGAACTGGGACAAGCTGTTCCAGTCGCCGTTCAAGAGCGACGTGTACTTCTTCAGCACGCGCCAGCAGATCGACCAGCGCTGGGGCACGACCCAGCCGGTGACGATCCGCGACAAGGACTTCGGCGCGGTGCGCCTGCGCGCCTTCGGTAACTACGCCTACCGCGTGGCCGATCCCAGGCTGTTCCACACCGAGATCTCGGGCACGCGCGAGCGCTATACCGTGGCCGACCTCGACGGCCAGCTGCGCGCGCTGATGCTGCAGCACATCAGCGACGCGGTGGCCTCCAGCGGCGTGCCCTTCCTCGACCTGGCGGCCAATCAGGTCGAGTTCGCGCAGCAGCTCGCCACCGTCACCGCGCCGGCCTTCGAGAAGATCGGCCTGAAGCTCGAGGGCGTGACGGTGCAGAACGTCTCGCTGCCCGAGGAGCTGCAGAAGGTGCTCGACCAGAAGATCGGCATGGGCATGGTCGGCGGCGACATGGGCAAGTTCATGCAGTACCAGACGGCGCAGGCGATCCCGAAGTTCGCCGAAGGCGGCGGAGCCGGTGGCGGCAGCGGTATCGCGGGCGACGCGATGGGCCTGGGCGCGGGCGTCGCGCTCGGTCAGGTGCTGGCGCAGAACCTGCAGCAGGGCCTGCAGGGCGGCGGCGTGGCGGCGGCCCCCGCCGCGCCGGCCGCGATCGCGCCGACCAGGTGATGGCGACGATCGAGAAGCTTGCCGACCTGAAGGCCAAGGGCATCCTCACCGACGAGGAGTTCGCGGCGAAGAAGGCCGAGCTGCTGAAGAAGCTGGTGTGAGGTGATGGCGGGCCCTGACTCACACGGCTGAGCCTTGGCCACCGATCCCTCGCCCCAGCGCGCCTACCGCGCCGCCTGCCCCAACTGCGGCGCGGCGGTCGAGTTCCGTTCGGCCGCGTCGGCGCTGGCCGTCTGCAGCTACTGCCGCAGCACGCTGCTGCGCGAGGGCGACGCGCTGCGGCGCATCGGCCAGAGTGCCGAGCTGTTCGACGACCACAGCCCGTTGCAGCTCGGCACCGCCGGGCGCTGGCAGGGTGCGGCGTTCACGCTGGTCGGCCGGCTGCAGGTGCGCTATGCGGGCGGCAGCTGGAACGAATGGCATGCGCTGTTCGACAGCGCCGACCCGACCGACGCCGCGCCGCGCTCCGGCTGGCTCAGCGAGGACAACGGGGGCTACGTCTTCGGCTTCGAGGCGCCGGCGCCACCCGAGGCCCTGCCGCCGCCCGAGGCGCTGCGCGTTGGCGCGCAGCAGGTGCTGGGCCGCGAGAGCTGGTCGGTCGCCAGCGTCACCACAGCCAGGCTGGGGGCCGCCGAGGGCGAGCTGCCCTTCGTGCCGGTGCTGGAGCGCGCCTATGTCGTGGCCGAACTGCGCAATGCGCGCGGCGAGGTCGCCAGCATCGACTACGGCCCGGCCAGCGAAGGCCGGCCGCCGCGCTGGTACGTCGGCCGCGGCCTGCAGCTCGCCGAGCTGACGCTGTCGGGCCTGCGCGAGGACGGCAGCACGCGCGATCTGAAGGGGCGCACGCTCGCCTGCCCGAGTTGCGGTGCGTCGGTGGCGGTGCAGCTCGACAGCACGCAGTCGATCGTCTGCGCGCAGTGCCATGCGGTGGTCGATCTGGGCGCACCCGGCGCGCAGGGCGCGGGTGCCGACCTGAAGCACTACGCCCAGGACACCCCGGGCGTCGCCGGCGGCGAGCCGCTGATCGCGCTGGGCCGCAGCGGCACGCTGACCCTCGGCGCTGGCGGGCCGCTCCCCTGGCAGGTGGTCGGCTACGTCGAGCGCTGCACGCTGCCCGAGGCCGGCGACGACGAGCAGAGCTTCTGGCGCGAGTACCTGCTCTACAACCGCCAGGCCGGCTTCGCCTTCCTGGTCGATGCCGAGGACGGCTGGAGCTGGGTGCGGCCGCTGACCGGCGCGCCGCAGGTCAGCGGCGCCACCGCCCGCTGGCAGGGCGACAGCTACCGCGAGATCTACCGCTACAGCGGCCAGATCACCTACGTGCTCGGCGAGTTCTACTGGCGGCTGGCGCGCGGCGAGCGCACCCGCAACACCGATTACCGCGGCCCCGGCGGCAAGCAGCTCAACCGCGAGCAGACCGGCGAGGGCGGTGACGCCGAGGTCACCTGGTCGGCCGGCGCGGCGCTCGACGCCGACCTGCTGTTCAAGGCCTTCAAGCTCGACGACGGCCAGCGCGCCGCGCTGCAGCGCGACGCCAAGCCGGTGTCGACAAAGGGCTTCGGCGGCATGGCCGGGCTGTTCCTCTTCCTGCTGTTCGTTGTGGTCGTCTTCTCGATGGTGCGTTGCGGCCGCGACGACTGCAGCGAGCTGCGCCGCACCTACGGCGAGGCCAGCAACGAGTATCAGAGTTGCGCGCGCAACAGCGGCAGCGGCGTGCGCAGCTCGGGCGGGTCCTACGGCGGTTTCAGCACCGGTGGCGGCGGGCACAAGTAAGCTGCCCTCGATTCATCAACACAGGAGCGACGCATCATGATGGGTTTGGAGTGGCTGAGGCCAGGGGTCTTCTTCGGCTCGATCCTGTTCGCGCTGATCGGCGTGCTGGTGTTCTGGATCTGTTTCGTGATCATCGACAAGCTCACGCCCTACGACCTGTGGGCCGAGATCGTCGAGAAGCAGAACAAGGCGCTGGCGCTGGTGGTGGCGGCGATGTGCCTGGCGATCGGACTGATCGTCGCCGCGGCGATCCATGGCTGACCGCGCGCACCCGGCGCAGCCGGCCGGCGCGTGAGCGAACCGGCGGCACTCGATGGCGCGGCCGACGGCCGCGCCGCAGCAGCGGTGCGG
>NZ_AZSN01000181.1:0-6694 GCF_000576225.1 Methylibium sp. T29-B
ACCGCGTCACGCGCGGCCGTGATCGCGGCCCGCTCGGCGGGCGTGATCGGCCGCAGGCCGCCCGGCGCACTGTCGTCCAGCCCCAGCAGCGCGGCGAAGCCGGCGTCGCTGACCGGCTGCACCGGAACGCGCAGCAGGAAGCGGTCGTAGAAGGCCTGCAGCGATTCGTCGGCCGGCACCTCGTTGGTGGCGCCGACCACGCACACCAGCGGCGTCTGCATGCGCTCGCAGCCGTTGTCGAACTCGCGTTCGTTCAGCAGGGTCAGCAGTGCGTTGAGGATCGCCGAGTTGGCCTTGAACACCTCGTCGAGGAAGGCGATGCCGGCGGTGGCAGGTAGCCCTCGGTCAGGCGCTCGTAGCGGTCGTCCTCCAGCGCCTTCAGCGACAGCGGTCCGAACAGTTCTTCCGGGACCGAGAAGCGCGTCAGCAGCCGCTCGAACCAGCGTGCGCCCTCGAAGGCGTGCTGCAGCCGCCGCGCCAGCGCGCTCTTGGCCGTGCCGGGCGGGCCGACCAGCAGCACGTGCTCGCCGGCCAGCGCAGCCAGCAGCGCGAGTCGCACGGCGGCCTCGCGTTCGAGCAGGCCGTGTTCGAGCCAGTCGATCAGTGCGCGCAGGCGCGCCGGGTCCGGAGCAGGGGCGTGGGCATCCATGCCCCCATTCTGACGGCGGCGCTCAGCGGCCGAGCACGCCGCGCAGCAGATCGAGTGCGCCGGGCTTCTTCTCCTCGGCCGGCGGCGTGCCGGGCGCGGTGCCGCCCTCGCCCTTCATCACGTCGCCCATCGAGGGCATGCCGGGCATCGCGGTGGTCATCGACTTGACGCGCAGCTTCACCGCCCACTGCGGCTCCCACACCGCCTTGGGGTCGGCCGGGCGCGGCGGGTGCGCGAGGTTCAACTCGGGGCCGTAGGCGATAAGCCGCAGGAACGAGCCCTCGGCCGGCAGCACGCCCTTGGGCACGGTGCAGCGGGTGGTGGTCGGTGCGAGCAGCACGCGCTCCTTGACCCAGCGCTCGACGGCCGGATTGGTCTGGTAGTCGAACAGGCCGAAGCCGGTGTCGGGCAGCTCGCTCGAGGTCCAGATCACCATCTCGCTGGCGCCGTCGGCCTGCTCGCCCCTGCCGGCGAAGGCCCCGGCGAAATAGCCGCGCGCGGTCGGCAGCGCGTTCCACTCCAGCGCGGTGGCGCCGGCCTTGTCGGCAGTGGTGAGCGTCAGCGCCGGCATCAGGTCGTTGGCCGCCGGGATCGCGAACTTGAAGCCTTCGGGCACGCCCTGGCCCTTGAACTCGTGCTCGCCGACCAGCGAGCCGCCGTCGGGCACGCGCTTGCCCTCGCTCGGGTTGGGCCAGTGCGGCCGGCCGGTGGCGCTGTGCGCGCCGCGCTGCGTGGCGCGGCGCGAGATGAAGAACTTGGCCACGTCCTCGGGCTTGAGCTTGGCGACGTCGAGCACGCGCGGCTGGCCGGCGCGCACGGTGTCGCCGCAGCCCCAGTACAGCAGCAGCCGGCCCTTGGGCTTCTCGGACGGCTCCTCGACGCGCTCGTCGCCGTCGTCGCCAGGTACCGGCTTCGCGTCCTTCGGCGACAGCAGCTTGATTGCCGGGCCGAGCTGCAGCCCGGCCGGCAGCGCCTGCGTGCCCTCAGCGAGCTGTGGGTTGGCGCGCGTCGCGAGCGTGACGTCCATGTAGCGGCCGCCGCTGCCGCCGGACTGCGTCGACAGGAAGGGCACGGTGGCGCCTCCGCCCACGCCGAACAGGCCACCCAGCGCCGACAGCGGATTGTTGCCGCCGCCGCCGCCCAGGCCGCCGAGGCCGGCCCCCAGGCCGCTGAAGGTGGCGACGTCGATCCAGGCCTGCGCGACCGGCGGCTTGGACGGCCCCTTGGGGGCAGGCTGCTGAGCGCCGGCCACGCCGGCGCACAGGGCCAGCGCGGTGGCGAACGGAACGAGCGGCCGACGCGGGCCGCGGAAGGAGGGGGCAGAGGTGGTCATGGCGGAGGTCCTCGCAGGAGCAGGGCAGGCGCGCGGCGCAGGGTGCGCGGCGCGGTCGCGATGTTCTCGCGAGTGTGCGACTTCGGCCCTCCCACCGTCGAGGGGGATCGCCCCCGAGCGGGGCCGGCCCGGTTCAGGGCGCCGGGTCGCTGCGCACGCCTTCCACCTGCACCCGCAGCGTCACCTCGTCCCGCACGAAGGGCAGGCCGTAGTCGATGCCGAAGTCGCTGCGCCGGATGCGGCCCTCGAAGTCGCCGCCGCAGACCTCGCGCTGCAGCACCGGGTGGCGGTGGCAGGCGTAGCGCGTCGCGGTGAGGGTCAGGCCGCGGCTCACGCCGCGCAGCGTCAGCTCGCCGCGCAGTTCGGTGAGCCGGCCGGCGTCGAAGCGCAGGTCGCGCGAGACGAACCAGGCGGTCGGGTGCTCGGTGGTCGACAGCAGCTCGGCGTCGCGCAGGTGCTTGTCGAACGCCGCGAGGCCGGTGCTCACCGAGGCCATCGGGATCGTCACGCCGATCTCGCCGCGGCCCGCCCCGGGGTCCAGGCTCACGCTGCCCTCGGCCGGGCCCAGCCGCCCGCGGATCGTCGAGGTGCCGAAGTGCGACAGCTCGAACTGCACCCAGCTGTGCGCCGGGTCGAGGGTGTAGCGCGCCGGTTCGGCCGCCGCCGGCGTGGCGGCAAGGGCCAGGCTCGACAGGGCGAGCGTCAGGGAGGCAGCGGGGAGGGCGCGCATGCGGCGGGGGGCCTGGGTGGGGGCCGCGCACGGCCCCCGACGGCCATGCTGACTCTTACTGCTTCACCGCCTCGATCTGCACCGTCAGGCGCACGCTGTCGGGAATGTTGGGCAGGCCGTAGTTCATGCCGAACTGGCTGCGCTGCAAGGTGGTCTCGAAGTCGCCGCCGCAGACCTCGCGCTTGAGGCGCGGGTTCTCGTAGCAGTTGAAGTTGGCCGCCTTCAGCGTGACCGGCTGGCTCTTGTCCAGCAGCGTCAGCGTGCCGCTCACTTCACTGACCTTGTCGCCGCTGAAGACGAACTTGTCGGAGACGAACTTGGCGGTCGGGAACATCGCCGCGTTGAAGAAGTCGGCGTTGCGCAGGTGGTTGTCGAAGGCCGCGACGCCGGTGTTGATCGACGCGGTGTCGATGCTGATCTCCACCTTGCCGGTCTTGCCGGCGCGGTCGAACTGCACCGTGCCTTCCTTCTTGTCAAAGCGGCCGCGTGCGGTGGAGGTGCCGAAGTGCAGCACCTCGAAGGTCACGAAGGTGTGGCCGGGGTCGATCGCGTAGCTCGCGCTCTGGGCCTGCGCGCCACCGGCGAGGCAGGCGAGGGCGGCAGCGGTGGCGGCGGCGAGGAAGGGCTTCTTCATGCTCATGCGGGGGTCCTGGAGAGTGGGGTTGGGAAACGGGAGGGAGGAAAACGGCGCCGGGGCCGCGCCGGTCAGAGCGCGCCCACGCCGGTCAGCGCGAGCTTGAACTTCACCTGCACTTCGTCGGCGACCATCGAGGTGTCGCCCCAGTCGCCGGCGCCGATCTTGAACTCCAGGCGCTTGATGGCGAAGGCGCCGGTGGCGGTGCTGGTGCCGCCGGCCTGGGTGAGCGTGACCGGCACCAGCACGTCGCGGCTGCTGCCCTTGATCGCGAGCTTGCCGGTCACCTCGAACTTGCCGCCGCCCAGCGCCTTGATCGCGGTGGACTGGAAGGTGGCCTGCGGGAACTTGGCCGTGTCGAACCAGTCGCCCTTCTTCATCTCGCATCGGTGTCGCGGTCGCCGATGGTGGCGCTGCCGGTGTCGATCGCGAAGGCGATCTTGCCGTTCGCGGGCTGCTTCGGGTCGAAGGCGACCTGGGCGTCGAACTTCTTGAACTGGCCCTGCACCGGCACGCCCATCTGCTTGCTGACGAAGCCGATCTCGCTCTGCGCCGGCAGCAACTTCGCGGTGGGGGCCTGCGCATGCGCCGGGGCGGCGGCCACCACGCCGGCGACGGCCAGCAACATCAGGGGGAGCGTGAAGCGTCTTCTCATGCGGGGTCCTCGGAAATCGATCGATCCATCAGGCGCGGCGCGGCCGCATGCGGTCCAGCAGGCCGTCGCGGTCGACGAACTGGTGCTTCAGGGCGGCCGCCACGTGCAGCACCACCAGCGCCAGCAGCGTGTAGGCCAGGATCGCGTGGACCGGCTTCACCAGCTTGGCCAGTTCCTTGTCGACCGGCACGAAGTCGGGCAGCGGCAGCACGCCGAACCACACGATCGGGAAGCCGGCCATCGAGCTGTAGGCCCAGCCGACCAGCGGCACCGCGAAGAACAGCAGGTACATCAGGTGGTGGGTGGCGTGGTAGGTCCGCAGCTGCCATGACGGCATCGCGGTGGCGATCGGTGCCGGCAGCGCCGGCGGGCGGTGCGTCAGGCGCCACAGCAGGCGCAGCAGCGACAGCGCCAGGATCGTGATGCCGGCCCACTTGTGCCAGTTGTAGAACTTCAGGCGCTGCGGCGAGAACGGCAGGTCGCTCATGTACCAGCCAGGCCCATGCTGCCCAGGATGGCCAGCGCCAGCAGCCAGTGCAGCGCGATCGCGGGGGCGGAGTAGTGGGGGCTGACGGTCGGCAGGCTCATGCAGGAATCGGGGCGTCGAAGTGCACGCACTGTAGTGATTGTTTGGGGCCCGCAAGTTCACAGGGCTTGTCGCGTTACTTCAAAAAAATGCAAGAGTTTGATGCGCCAAGCCCCCGTGCCCCTGCCCGGATCGCTGCCGTCCCGCAGAATCGGCCGGCCTCCCCGACCCGAGCCGCCTGGCCACTGCCCATGAAGTCGACCGCCCTCTCCGTCCTGCTGCTGGCCTGGCCCTGGGCTGTCGTGTCGGCGCAGGAGGCAGCGGCGCCCGCGCTGGCCGATTGCGCGGCGCTCACCGACGACGGCCTGCGGCTGGCCTGCTACGACCGGCTGGCCGGCCGCGAGGCGCCGCCGGTGCCGGTGGTGCCGGCCGGCCGCACGCCCGACGTGGTCGCCCGGCCGGCACCGGAAGTGGGCGGCAACGGCCTGCAGGGTCCGCCGACTCCGGCACCGAGCTTCCTGTCCAAGTACTGGGAACTCGACCGCGCCGACAAGCGCGGCACCTTCAACTTCACCGGCTACCGACCCAACTTCCTGCTGCCGGTGCACGTGACCACGCGCCTGAACACCCGTCCGTCCAGCCCCAGCCCGGACCGCACGGCCGAACTCGGCGACTACAAGCGCGTGGAGGCCAAGTTCCAGCTCTCGCTGCGGACCAAGATCGCGCAGAGCGTGCTGCTGCCCGACGCCGACCTCTGGGTCGGCTATACGCAGCAGTCGCTCTGGCAGCTCTATAACAAGGGCGATTCCGCCCCCTTCCGCAGCAGCGACTACGAACCCGAGGTGATGTACGTGGTGCCGGTGCCCGAGGGTCTGCGGGCGCTGCCGTGGGGCTGGCAGTGGCGCTACGGCATGCTGGCCTTCGCCCACCAGTCCAACGGCCAGACCAAGCCGCTGTCGCGCAGCTGGAACCGCGTCTACGCGGGCGCCGGCTTCGAGCGCGAGGACGTCTCGATCGCGCTGCGCCTGAACCGGCGCGTGCGCGAGAACGCCGATGACGACGACAACCCCGATCTCACCAGCTACCGCGGTCGCGGCGACGTGACGCTGAACTGGACCCCCGGCCGAGCGACCGCCGCGCTGCTGTGGCGTACCAACTTCCGCGACCTGCGGCGCGGCGCCGTGCAGTTCGACTGGACCTTCCCGGTCGAGCCCGGCAGCCCGCGCGCGTTGCGCTGGTACGTGCAGCTGTTCAGCGGCTACGGCGAGACCCTGCTCGACTACAACTTCCGTCAGACCAGCCTGGGGCTGGGGCTCACGCTGTTCGAGTTCTGAGGCGCCATGGACGAGCGCTCCACGTGCGCTCAGTCCGGCATTGGGCCGAACAGCCCGGCCGTGCGCGCCGTGAGCGCGGCATGCTCGCGCTCCCCGAGGAGTCGCCAGCGCAGCGCGAAATCCAGCGTCGCCAGCGCGGCATCGACCGTCATCGTGTCGCCGCCCGCCAGTGCCAGCGCCTCGGCCACCGGCAGCAATTGCAGCGAGGCGACCTCGCCGTCCTGGTTGCACGGCTGCACGCCGGGCGGCAGCGCCAGGTCGTAGACGAACAGCTGCTCGCGCTGCAGGCCGTGGCCGGCGCAGTCGGGCAGCGCCCGCTGCAGGTCGATGACCCGGCCGCGCGTGGCCCGGCGCACGAGGTCGGCGGCCAGGCCCGCCTCTTCCCAGCCTTCGCGCACCAGCGTCTCGAACGGCGTCTGGCCGTGCGGCACGCCACCGCCGATCAGGTTGTCGAACTTGCCGGGGTCGGTGGGCTTGTGCGGCGAGCGCTGTGCGATCCACAGGTGGCTCGGGCGGCCGTCGGGCCCGGCGACGTAGCCGTTGGCATGCGCGCCGAAGGTCAGCGTGCCCCAGAAGCGCGCCGCCGCGCGCTCGATCCGCGCCAGCACCGGCGCGCCCCAGGCCGGCACGACGGCATAGGTTTCGTTGCGCCAGCCGGTGATCAGGCCGCGCTCGCGCAGTGCCGCATGCGTGACGGCGAAGGCGGCATCGAGCGCCTCGTCGCGCAGCGCGGTGCTCAGCACGCCATCGTCGCGCTCCTGCAGCCACGGCGCATGCGCTCGGAGCACCGGCAGTGCGCCGGCCGCGACCGAGCCCACGGCCCGGCCGCCCAG
>NZ_AZSN01000182.1:0-6590 GCF_000576225.1 Methylibium sp. T29-B
ACGTCGCCCGGTGACCCGGCCGCTGCCGGTCCGTCGACCGCGCGCCGCACGGCCTGAGCGTCGGGCGATCGCTGCGTTCACCACGAGCACTCCTCGCGGCTCAGCCGCCGGGGGCCGGCAGCGCTGCCGCCTGCACGGCCGGCAGCCCGCCGAGAAAGAGGTCGGCCACGATCGGCGCCAGCGCGGCATGGTCGAGCGGGCCTTCGGGCTTCACCCAGGTGAACATCCAGTTCACCATGCCGAACAGCAGCATCGTCAGCGGCTTGGCCATCGCGGCCTCCTTCAGGTCCGGTCGCAACGCCACCACCGCCGCGGCGAACGACGCCACCACCTGCCGCTCCTTGCCGAGGATGCGTTCGCGGTCGCCCTCTTCCAGGAACTTCACGTCCTCGGTGAGCACGCGGTGCGCGTCCTGCGCCCCGGCGTACTCGCCCACCAGGCGGGCGATCAACTCGCGCAGCCGCGGTTCGGGCGCCAGCGTCGCGTCGGCGTCCACCTCTTCGACCAGCCCCTGCAGCCGCGAGACATGTCCTTCGGCGATGCTGACCAGCAGCGCGTACTTGTCGCGGTAGTAGTGGTACAGCGTGGCCTTCGAGACCCCGCAGGCCTCGGCCACCTGGTTCATCGTGGTGGCCGGGTAGCCGCGCCGCGCGAACAGGCGTGCCGCGTGCTCCAGGATCAGGTCGAGCTGGTCTGCATATCCGGGCAGGCGGCCGCGGGCCATCGGGTGTCCTCGTCTCAGCGTTCGTCGAAGGAGAGCACCACGCGGTCGGTCAGCGGGTGCGCCTGGCAGGTGAGGACGAAGCCGGCGGCCACCTCCTTCCTGTCCAGCGCGAAGTTTCGCTCCATGCGGACCTGCCCCTCGATCAGCTTCGCCCGGCAGGTGCCGCAGACGCCGGACGTGCACGAGAACGGCACCTCGAGCCCGGCCGCCGAGGCCGCGTCGAGCAGGCTGGGTTGTCCCTTGGTGAACGAGATCTCGCGCCGCAGGCCGTCGCGGATGATCGTGACCTTCGCCTGCTCGGCGTCGCCGGGCCGGGCCTCGTGGACCACCGCGTCGGCCGTGCCGCCGGCTGGCTGCGCGACGCCGAAGCGTTCGATGTGGATGCGGTCCTCCGGCACGCCGGCCGCCCGCAGCGCCGCCTCGGCCTCGTCGTTCATCTGGAACGGGCCGCAGACATAGGCGTGGGCGATGCCGGCGGCCGGTACCAGGACGGACAGGAACTTGCCGATCTTGTGGCGGTTCATCACGCCGCGGTTCAGCGGCGCGTCGGTGTGCTCGTCGGAGAACACGTGGTGCAGCACCAGCCGCGTCAGGTAGCGGTTCTTCAGGTCCTCGAGCTCCTCCTTGAACATCGTCGAGTTCAGCAGCCGGTTGCCGTAGATCAGCGTGAAGCGGCTGTGCGGCTCGCGCGCCAGCACCGTCTTCATGATCGACAGGATGGGCGTGATGCCGCTGCCGCCGGCGATGCCCAGGTGGTGGCGCTTCGACGCCGGATCGAGCGGCACGAAGAAGCGGCCCTGCGGCGCCATGACCTGGACCACGTCGCCGGTGCGCAGGTGCTCGTTGATCCAGTTCGAGAACACGCCGCCGCGCACCTTGCGCACGCCCACGCGCAATTGACCGTCGTCGACGCCAGCGCAGATGGAGTAGGAGCGGCGCAGGTCCTGGCCTTCGATCTCCTTGCGCAGCGTGAGGTACTGGCCCTGCGTGAAGCCGAACACCTCGCGCAGCGCAGGCGGCACGTCGAACGTCACCACCACGGCCTCGGCCGTGTCGGGCTCGATGGCACGCACGCGCAACGGATGGAAAAGCAGGCTCATGAAACAGTGCGATCAGAGCGGCTTGAAGTGCTCGAACGGCTCGCGGCAGCTCAGGCAGCGGTACAGCGCCTTGCAGGCGGTCGACCCGAAGGCCGACAGCCGCTCGGTCTGGCGGCTGCCGCAGCGCGGGCAGGCCAGGGGCGCCGGTCTGCCGCGGCCGAAGAAGCGGATCGGCGCCGCACCGTCCGGTCGGACGGACGGCCCCGGCGGTGCGATGCCGTAGGCGGCGAGCTTGCGGCGGCCGGCCTCGCTGATCCAGTCGGTGGTCCAGGCCGGCGCGCGCTGCAGCGTCACGCGGGCGGGCCCCAGGCCGGCATCGTCGATCGCGGCCCGCACCTGCTGCTCGATCACCTCGGTGGCCGGACAGCCCGAGTAGGTGGGCGTCAGCACGATCTCCAGGCCCGCACCCTCGGCGCGGACTGCCCGCACGATGCCGAGATCGCAGATCGACAGCGCCGGCACCTCGGGATCGAGCACCTCGTCCAGTGCCGCCCACGCCTGCTCGCAACGCACGGCGTCGTCACGGTCGACCGCCTCGCGCGCCGTCGTCACCGCGTTCACCACGCACCTCCCGGGTAGGCCCGCTGCAGGTACTGCATCTCGGCGAGCAGGTAGCCCATGTGCTCGCTGTGCACGCCGCGGCTGCCGGTACTCGTATAGCCGCCGGTTGCCGGCAATGCCAGGCCGGCTTCGGCGAACACGGCCGCCATCTCGGCAAGCCAGGGCTCGCGCAGGTCGGCGCGACGCGGGCCGAGCCCGGCCTGGCGGGCGTGTTCGTCGACCGCGTCGGACTCGAACAGCTCGGGGGTGTAGCGCCAGGCCTGTGCCAGCGCCGCCTCGATGCGGCGGCGCGATTCGTCGGTGCCGTCGGCGAGCCGCACCACCCAGTCGATCGCGTGCTGCTGGTGGTAGCGCACCTCCTTGACCGCCTTGCCGGCGATCGCGGCCACCTCGATGTCGCCGGAATCGCACAACCGCTCCCACAGCAGCCGCGCCCAGCCGGCGACGAACAGGTTGCGCAGCACAGTGAACGCGAAGTCGCCGCGTGGCAGTTCCACCAAAGTGAGGTTGAAGTAGTCGCGCTCGTCGCGCAGGAAGGCGAGCTGGTCCTCGTCGTGGCCACGGCCCTCGAGCTCGCCGGCCCGCGTGAGCAGCGCGCGCGACTGGCCCACCAGGTCGAGCGCCATGTTGGTCAGCGCGATGTCCTCCTCAAGGATGGGCGCATGGCCGCACCACTCGCCGAGCCGCTGCGCCAGGATCAGCGTCGTGTCGGCGATGCGCAGCAGGTACTGCACCGCGGGATCGCGCCGGAGTTCGATGGATTGCGTCATGCCGGCCTCGGTTCACATGTGATCGACCGACTTCGGCAGCGCGTAGAAGGTCGGGTGGCGGTAGACCTTGTCCTCCATCGGGTCGAAATAGGCGCCCTTCTCGGCCGGGTCGCTGGCGGTGATCTGGTCCGAACGCACCACCCAGAGGCTGGTCCCTTCCTGACGGCGCGTGTAGACGTCGCGCGCGAGCTGGATCGCCATCTTCGCGTCGGTGGCGTGCAGGCTGCCGCAGTGCTTGTGGTCCAGGCCGGCCTTGCTGCGCACGAAGACCTCCCACAGCGGCCATTCGGTGTCGGTGCTCATGCGACCTCCTCCTTCGGTGCCTGCTTGCGTGCATGCGCCAGCGCGGCCTCGCGCACCCAGGCGCCCTCCTCCCAGGCCTGCACGCGGGCGGCGAGGCGCTCGCGGTTGCAGGGCCCGTCGCCGGCGAGCACGCGCTTGAACTCGCTCCAGTCGATCGGCCCGTGGTCCCAGTGCTCGCGCTCGGCGTTCCACCGCAGCGCCGGATCGGGCAGCGTGACGCCCAGCACCTGGGCCTGCTCCACCGCGGCGTCGATGAACTTCTGCCGCAGCTCGTCGTTGCTGACGCGCTTGATGCCCCAGCGCATCGACTGCGCCGAGTTCGGCGACTGGTCGTCCGGCGGGCCGAACATCATGATCGACGGCCACCACCAGCGGTTCACCGCGCCCTGCACCATCGCCCGTTGCGCGTCGCTGCCCTGCTGCATCATCGTCAGCAGGGCCTCGTAGCCCTGGCGCTGGTGGAAGCTCTCCTCGCGGCAGATGCGCACCATCGCGCGCGCATACGGCGCATAGGAGCAACGGCAGATCGGCACCTGGTTCATGATCGCCGCGCCGTCGACCAGCCAGCCGATCGTGCCCACGTCGGCCCAGGTCAGCGTGGGGTAGTTGAAGATCGAGCTGTACTTGGCCCGGCCGCTGTGCAGTGCCTCGAGCAGCTGGTCGCGCGATGTGCCCAGCGTCTCGGCCGCGGCATAGAGGTAGAGGCCGTGGCCGCCCTCGTCCTGCACCTTGGCCAGCAGGATCGCCTTGCGCTTGAGCGTGGGCGCGCGACCGATCCAGTTCCCCTCGGGCAGCATGCCGACGATCTCGGAATGCGCGTGCTGGCTGATCTGGCGCACCAGCGTGCGACGGTAGTGCTCGGGCATCCAGTCCTTGGCCTCGATGAACTCGCCGGCATCGATGCGCTCGTCGAAGCGCTGCTGGAGCCGCGCCTCCTCGACCGAGCGGACCGCCGGGCGCTCGTCCTTCGGCGCGCTGTCCATGGCTTGCGTGTACATGGTGCGGGTTCCTTACTTGGGTCGCCTGTCGATCACGCGGCGGGCCTTGCCGACCAGCGTGCGTTCGATCGAATCGGGCAGGCCGACGCTGACCGTCGTGTTCACGCCGATCAGCGTCTTGATGCGCTGCTGCAGCCGCGCACCGAGGGCAACGCGGTCGACCCCCGCATGCGCCGGCTGCACCTCGCAGCGCACCTCCACCTCGTCGAGCAGGCCCTCGCGCGTGACCACCAGCTGGTACTGCCCCGACAGCGGGCCTTCCTGCAGCACCAGCTCCTCGATCTGCGTCGGGAACAGGTTGACGCCGCGGATGATCAGCATGTCGTCGCTGCGTCCGACGATCTTGCTCATGCGGCGGAACGAACGCGCTGTCGGCGGCAGCAACCGCGTCAGGTCGCGCGTGCGGTAGCGGACGATGGGCAGCGCCTCCTTGGTCAGCGAGGTGAAGACCAGTTCGCCCTCGGCGCCATCGGGCAGCACCTCGCCGGTCTCGGGGTCGATGATCTCCGGGTAGAAATGGTCTTCCCAGATCACCGGCCCGTCCTTGGATTCGATGCACTCGTTGGCGACGCCCGGGCCCATGACCTCGGACAGGCCGTAGATGTCGACCGCGTCCAGGCCGGCCCGGCCCTCGATCTCCTGGCGCATCGCCTCGGTCCAGGGTTCGGCGCCGAAGATGCCGACCTTCAGCGAGCTCTCGCGCGGGTCCAGGCCCTGGCGCACGAACTCCTCGATGATCACCTGCATGTAGCTGGGCGTGACCATGATGATGTCGGGCCGGAAGTCGCACAGCAGCTGCACCTGCTTCTCGGTCTGTCCGCCCGACATCGGGATGACGGTGCAGCCGACCCGCTCGGCGCCGTAGTGCGCACCGAGGCCGCCGGTGAACAGCCCGTAGCCGTAGGACACGTGGACGAGATCGCCCGGGCGCCCGCCGGAGGCGCGGATCGAGCGTGCCACCAGCTCGGCCCAGGTGTCGATGTCCTTCAGCGTGTAGCCCACCACCGTCGGCTTGCCGGTGGTGCCGGACGACGCATGGAGGCGGGCCACCTGCTCGCGCGGCACCGCGAACATGCCGAACGGGTAGTTGTCGCGCAGATCCTTCTTGGCGGTGAACGGGAACCTGGAGAGGTCGGCGAGCTGCTTCAGGTCGTCGGGGTGCACGCCCTGAACGTCGAACGCGCGCCGGTAGTGCGGCACCCGGTCGTAGGCGTGGCGCAGGGTCGCACGCAGGCGCTGCAGCTGCAGCGCCGAGATCTCGTCGCGGCTGGCGGTCTCGATCGCCTCGAGGTCGCCGGGGGCGGGGCGTTTCACGGGCATGACGGTCTCCTCGTTCAGCGGCCGGCGGACGCCACCGCGGGCTTCCCGCGCATCGCGTAGGAGCGGCCGCGGAACACCGCGAGGCATTCGCCGCGCTGGTTGTGGACGGTCGCGTCGTAGACGCCGGTGCGGCCGGCGCGCGACACCTCGGTGCAGCGCGCCTCCAGCAGGTCGCCGAGCTGCCCGGGGGCGAGGAAGTCGATCGCGAAGCCCGAGGCCACGGTCAGCTCGTTGCCGGCGTTGCACGCGAAGGCGAAGGCGGAGTCGGCCAGCGTCGCGATGAGGCCGCCGTGGCACATGCCGTGGCCGTTGAGCATGTCATCGCGCACGCGCATCGTCAGCACGGCGCGGCCCGGACCGATCTCCGTGACCTGCATGCCCAGGGCCTGCGAGGCGCGGTCGCCGGCCCACAGGCCGTCGCGCACCTGCTCGGCGAGGCGCTGCGCGGAAGCGGGTTCGTCGTTCATGGCGGGGCTCCGGGTCCGGGGGGCGTGATGGTCGGCGTGTTCAGCGGTCGGTGTAGCGCGGCGCGCGCTTGCCGAGGAAGGCGCTCACGCCCTCGAGGTAGTCGTTCGCATGCCCGTGCACGCGCTGCAGCTGCTGTTCGCGCTGCAGCGCGGTGTCGAAGTCGAGCGTCTGGGCGGCGTCGATCGCCTCGCGCGTGGCCACCAGCGCACGCGTCGGCATCGCGGCCAGGCGTTCGGCCAGCGCCTGGGTCTCGGCGGGCAGCGCTTCGTCGTCGACGCACTGCCAGATCAGGCCGAGCCGCTCGGCCTCGGCGGCCGGCAGCTTGTCGCCCAGCAGCGCCAGGCCG
>NZ_AZSN01000183.1:0-6541 GCF_000576225.1 Methylibium sp. T29-B
CAGCGCCGGCAGCAGCAGCGCCGCCGCGGCCGGTGGCGACAGCAGGACGCTGATCAGCAACGCCTGCAGCCAGGTGGCCACACCCGACAACACCGCCCCACCCGCCAGCAGCGCCGCCTGCTCGGGCCGCTCGCGCGCCCGGCCGCCGAGCGAGGCCACCGTGGCAGTGCTCGACACGAAGCCCGACACCAGCCCGGCTGCCAGCACGCCGCCACGCGGTCCCAGCGCACGCAGCGCCACCTGGCCTGCCGCCTGCATCGCCAGGATCAGCAGCACCAGGGCGGCGAGCGGGCGGGGATCGATCCCTCCCAGGGCATCGAGCGGTCGCGCCGGGATCAGGGGCAGCACGATGAGCGCCAGCGCCGTCAGCAGCAGCCCATCGTGCAACTCCTGCTCGCTGAGCAGCTCGGTTGCGAAGCGGTGCAGGCGTTCACGTGCTGCCAGCAGCACCGCCAGCCCCGCACCGCAGGCCGCCCCGAGGGCCGGCGAGAGGACCGACTGCACGCCGATCAGGTAGGTGGTGAACAGCGCCAGCTCGGTCGTCAGGCCAGGATCGCGCGAACGGCTCTTCGCGTGCGACAGCGCGGCCAGCCCGGCCACCAGCAGGCGCCGACGATCACCAGCCCGGCACCGGCACCCACTGCGCCAGGCCGCCGGTGGCGGCCGCGACGGCAAAGCTGCGCAGGCCCGCGGCTTCGCGGTCCCGACCGCGGCCCTTGCGGCGCTCGCGCTCGACGCCGATCAGCAGGCCGGCACCGAGGGCCACCGCGAGGCCGAGGGCACCGTCCGGCAGCGTGACCCCGCTCACAGGTCCAGCGCCGCGCCGTGTTCCGGCACCGACACGCGCCAGCCCAGTTCGTCCTGGATGCGCAGCCGCAGCGTGTCGGCCGCCGCCGGCTCGCCGTGGACGACGAAGCAGCGCTCGGGCGGTGTCTCGAAGCCGCGCAGCCACTCCATCAGCCCGTCGGCATCGGCATGGCCGGAGAAGCCTTCGAGGTGGCTCACGGTGGCCTTCACCGCGACGTACTCGCCGTGGATCTTGACCTCGCGCGCACCGCCCACCAGCGCCGCGCCGCGCGTGCCGCCGACCTGGAAGCCGGGGAACACGATGTGGTTGCGCGGGTTGGGCGCCAGCGCCTTCAGGTGGTGCAGCACGCGCCCGCCGGTGGCCATGCCGCTGGCCGAGATGATGACCTTGGGCCAGCGCTGGCGCGTCAGGCGCTCGGACGCCTCGGGCCCGGCGACCAGCGTCACGTCGTCGGTCAGCGTGGCCGCCTCGCGCGGCGTGATGCGCAGCAGCTTGCGGTGGCGCTGGTACAGCGCGGTCGCGGTGCTCGCCATCGGGCTGTCCAGAAAGAGCGGCAGGTCGGCCGGGATCTCGCCGGCCGCCTTGAGCCGCTGCAGCACCAGCAGCAGGGCCTGCGCGCGACCGACGGCGAACGACGGCAGCAGCACGCTGCCGCCGCGCCGCACCGTGGCACGCACGATCTCGCCCAGATGCGCCTGCACGTTGTCGCGCGGATGGCAGCGGTTGCCGTAGGTCGACTCGATCAGCAGCACATCGGCCTGCGCCACGCGGCCCGGCGCGGGCATCAGCAGGTCGTCGCCGCGACCGAGATCGCCCGAGAACACCAGCGTGCGGCCGTTCGCGCACACGCTCACCGACATCGCCCCCAGCAGGTGGCCGGCGGGGGTGAACTCGATGCGGGCGTCGCCGACGCGCACCCCGCGCCCGGCCGGGGCCACGCCGATGCGGGCGATGGCGCGCTTGGCGTCGGCCACGCCGTACAGCGGCAGGGCCGGCGCATGCCGCGACCAGCCGCCGCGGTTGGCGCGGCGTGCGTCCTCCTCCTGCAGGTGGGCGCTGTCGAGCAGCAGCACCTCGGCGAGGTCGCGCGTGGCGGCGGAGGCATACACCGGGCCCTTGAATCCCTGCTTCACCAGCACCGGCAGCCAGCCGCAGTGGTCGAGGTGGGCGTGGCTCAGCACGACCGCGTCGATCTGCGCCGGCGGCACCGCCAGCGGCGCCCAGTTGCGCTCGCGCAGCGTCTTGTAGCCCTGGAACAGGCCGCAGTCGAGCAGCACGCGCGCGCCGCCCATCTCGACCAGGTGCTTCGAGCCGGTGACGGTGTCGGCGGCGCCGAGGAAGGTGAGCTTCATGCGCGTCGGTGGCCCGCGGGCCAGTGCATCGGACACGCCGCACTCTGGCACAGCCGGCGCGCAACGGCGCCGCGACTCGCCGGCGGCTGACCTGGATCAAGCTCACGTTCCGCCACCGGCCGCCCGGCCGCGCGCCGTCAGACCTGCATCAGCTCCTGCCGCACCGCGTACAACGCCAGCTCCACGTCGTTGCGCACCCCGGTCTTCTCGAGGATGCGGGCGCGGTAGGTGCTCACCGTGTTGGACGACAGCACCAGCTGCTCGGCGATCTCGCCGACGCTCTTGCCGGCCGCGAGCAGGCCGAACACCTGGTACTCGCGGTGCGACAGGCGCTCGTGCAGCGGGGCCTCGTCGTCGCCGACGCCGCCCTTCCTGCTGCCGATGCCGGCCCCCACCGCGCCCGCCAGCTGCTCGGCGACGCTGGGGGTGATGAAGAGCTTGCCCTGCGCCACCCTGCGGATGGCGTCGATCATCTGCTCGCTGTCGGCGCTCTTGTTCAGGTAGCCGGCCGCGCCGAGCTTGAGGCTGCGCACCGCGTACTGCCGGTCGGGATAGGTGCTGAGCATCAGCACCGGCAACCTCGGGAACTCGGCCTTCAGCGACTTCAGCACGTCGAGTCCGTCGCGCTGCGGCATCGCGATGTCGAGCAGCACCACGTCGGGCGGCGTGCCGGCGGCGGCGCCGGCGCGCACCAGGGCCATCGCGTCGGGGCCGTTGCCGGCTTCGCCGGCCAGCGCGATGTCCCCGGCGTCGGCCAGGATCTGCTTGATGCCCTGGCGCACGATCACGTGGTCGTCGCAGATGACGACGCGGATCATGGCCGCTCCTCCGGCGCGAGCGGCATCACCAACCGCACCAGCGTGCCCTGGCCGGGCGCGCTGTCGATCGTGAGACGCCCGCCGAAGTGCGCCGCGCGCTCGCGCATGCCCATCACGCCGTAGCTGCGCGGGTCGTTCAGCGCCTCGGCGGTGGTGCCGACGCCATCGTCGCGCACATCGAGGTAGAGCACCGGCTCGGGCGGCGCATCGACCACGATGCGGATGCCGACGCGACGCGCCTTCGCATGCCGCGCGATGTTCGACAGCAGCTCCTGGAAGATGCGGAACACCGCGATCGCCGACCCGCCCTCGGGCGGCGCGACGCCGGCGGCCACGTGCACCTGGATGTCGGCCTCCAGCTCGGCGCTCTCCAGCCACTCCTGGGCCTGCCACTCCAGCGCGGCCCACAGGCCCTGGTGATCGAGGATGCTGGGCCGCAGGTCGGTGATGATGCGGCCGACCTTGTCGACCGCGGTGTCGATCAGCGCGCCCATGCCCTCGCACTTGGCGGCCAGCGGCAGGCGGTCGGCGACGCGCTTCTCGAGCCAGTTGACGTCCATCTTCAGCGCCACCAGCAGCGAGCCGAGTTCGTCGTGGATCTCGCGGGCGATGCGGGTGCGCTCCTCTTCGCGCACCGTCTCCAGGTAGGCCGAGAGCCGGCGCCGCTGCGCGAGCGCGTCGCTGAGCGCGCGGGTGCGCTCGGCGACGCGCTGCTCCAGCCGGTCGTTGGTGCGTTCGAGCTCGCGCTTGGCGCGCACCAGCTGTTCCTCGGCCTGCTTGCGCGCGGTGATGTCGACGAAGGTGACCACCGCACCCACCACCGCGCCGGCCTCGACGATGGGGTAGGACGAGTACTCGGCCTGAAAGGAGCTGCCGTCGGCGCGCCACAGCACCTCGTGGTCGATGCGGCACGGCAACCCGCGGCGGAAGGCGTTGAAGATCGGACAGTCCGCCTCGGCGTAATGCGCACCGTTGCCGTGCGAGTGGTGGATCAGCGCATGCATGTTGCGGCCGAGCACCTCTTCGGTGCGGTAGCCCAGGCCCTGGGCGGCGGCGCGGTTCATGAAAGTGCAGCAGCCGTCGATGTCGATGCCGAAGATGCCGTCCCCGGTCGATTCGAGCAGCAGCGTGAGACGGTCCTGCCACGGCGTGCCGTCGTGGCGCGGCACGGCCCGAGGCGCCGCCGAGGCGGGCGGCAGGGCGGCAGGGTCGGGCGAACAGACGTGCATGCTCGACTTGGCGCAAGCCGTGTGCCACCGATCGGTTCGCGCGGCAAGGGTTTGCCCGGGCGCCGGCCCGGTGTTGCACGAGCTTGCCGACAGGCGCCACGTCGCGGGCTATCCTCGATCGTCGTGATGCTCCCGCCGCCAGGCCGTCCGTCGAGATGCCCGCTGTTCCCGCTGCCCGTGCCGAGAACGACGCCGATCGCGTGGCGCACCTGCGCCGCTTCGAGATCCTCGACAGCCTGCCCGAGGGGGCCTACGACGACATCGTGGCGCTGGCCTCGCAGCTCTGCGGCGCGCCGATCGCGCTGATCTCGCTGGTCGACGCCGAACGCCAGTGGTTCAAGGCCCGCGTCGGCCTCGAGGCCCAGGAGACCCCGCGCGACCTGGCCTTCTGCGACCACGCGCTGCTGCGGCCGGACGCGGTGTTCACGATCCCCGACGCCCATGCCGACCCGCGCTTCGCCGACAACCCGCTGGTCACCGGGCCGCCGCACATCCGCTTCTACGCCGGTGCACCGATCCTCGTGGAGGGCGGGCTGCCGATGGGCACGGTGTGCGTCATCGACACGCAGCCGCGCCTGCTGGCGCCGGCCCAGGCCGCGGCGCTGCAGGCCCTGGCACGCCAGACCGCGGCGCTGCTGGCGCTGCGTGCGCACACGCGCCTGGCGCAGCAGCAGGCGGCCGAACTGGCGAAGACCTCGGCCGAGGCGCAGCGCGAGCGGCAGCGCAGCGCGGAGTTGCTGGACCTGGTGCTGCGCGGCGGCAACCTCGGTCTCTGGGACATCCACGTGCCCTCCAACGTCTGGACCGCGAACGCGCGCGAACTCGAGATGCTGGGGCATGCCGCCGACGGGGCCGGGCCGAGCACCACCGACTGGCGCACGCTGATCCATCCCGACGACTGGCCGCAGGTGCGGGCCGCGCTGCAGGCCCACCTGGGCGGCGCGGCGCCGGCCTTCCAGTGCGAGCACCGCATGCGGCATCGCGCGGGCCACTGGATCTGGGTGCAGAGCCATGCGGTGGTGGTCGACCGCAGCGCGGACGGGCAGCCGCTGCGCGTGGTCGGCACGCACCGCGACGTGACGCGCCGCAAGGAGGCCGAGGCCGAGATCGAGCTGGCGCATGCGCGGCTGCAGCAGCTGTCGACGACCGATGCGCTGACCGGGGTGGGCAACCGGCGCCATTTCGACGACTGCCTGGCCCGCGAGTGGGCGCGCAGCGCGCGGACACACCAGCCGCTGGCGCTGCTGATGATCGACATCGACCACTTCAAGCTCTACAACGACCGCTACGGCCACCCTGCCGGCGACGACTGCCTGCGCCGCGTGGCCGAGCTCATCACCGCCTGCGCGCGGCGCGGCGGCGAGATCGTGGCGCGCTACGGCGGCGAGGAGTTCGCGGTGCTGCTGCCGGGCACGCCGATCGATGGCGCGCGAGCCGTCGCGCAGCGCTGCCTGCAGGCGCTGCGCGACGCCGCGATCGAGCACCTGGCATCGCCGACCGACGGCGTGGTGTCGCTGAGCATCGGCGTGGCCGTGCGGGTGGCGGGCAAGTCGATCGAGCCCAAGGCCCTCACCGACGCGGCAGACGCCGCGCTCTACGAGGCCAAGCGCGGCGGCCGGGACCGGCTGGCCGTCGGTACCGCGGGCTGAGCGCGGCAGCGGCGCCGCGCGCGTCGGCGCAGCGGTCCGATGGGATCAGGGCAGCGTGACGCGCATCTGCACCACGTAGCGCCGGTCGCGCGCGATCTCGGCGCTGGACAGCACCCCGCGTTCGCTGCGTCGCTCGCTGCCGCCGTCGCTGGCGACGGTGACCCACTCACCGAGCGGCAGCTGCACCGTGGTCAGCAGGCCGGCGCGGTCGATGCTGCCCTCGGGCTGGGGCTGGCCGCGGAAGTCGTAGCGCGAGGGCATGCCGCCGGAGGCCAGCGCGCTGGCCTCGGTGCGCACTTCCACCGTGACCGGCGAGCCGCCGCCGGGCCAACGGGGCCGCACCGCGACGCTGCGCCCGGTGTCGACGTAGCTGCTGCCGGCGATCGCGCCGGGGCCGCTGGGCGTCCACACCACCTCCAGCCAGGTCAGCGGCACGGACGCGCCCACGTTCAGCATCCCCTGACCGCCGTTGAGCACGAGCAGCCGGTGCTGCGCATCGCCCGATCGGTCGCCGCTGCGCGACTCGAGCGTCACGCCGGCGCGGCCGGACACCTGGCCGTTCGGCCCCACCGTCACCGCACCGTCGCGCAGGCCGCCGCCGCTGGCCGTGAAGCTGGACTCGTCGCCCTGGCGCACCTCGACCAGCAGGTTGCGCTGCGGCAGCGCAGAGGCCGGCGGCGCCGCG
>NZ_AZSN01000184.1:0-6535 GCF_000576225.1 Methylibium sp. T29-B
CGCCGTCGCCGCGGCGAGCCAGGCCGGCGCCGGCTGTGTCTTGCGATCGCCCCGGGCACTGAACAGTCGGCCCAGCCCGGCCGGCACGCCCGTCCAGGGCACCGGGGGTCATGCTGCCTCGGCGGACCGGGGGCGCTGTTTCGGTGCGCGCCGGCGTGGGGCGCAAGGGGGGCGGGGGTGACGGTGGCGTTCATTCCGGGGGCAGGGCGTAGGTCCATGTTTCGGTGAGCACGTTGGCACCGTCCTTCAAGTGAGCGCGCAGCTCGACAGGCTGCTTGGCATCGAGGCGCTGGACCTTCAGGTTCAGTCGCCATCCTTGGTGGCCGGGTTGCGGTAGACGTTCGCTAGCAAGACGCGTGCGTTGTCACTCGATGTGACAAACGGCTGAGGCGGGACGGTGGCCGACGGCGTGTCGAGCGGACCGCCGGCATAGTCGATGTGGAACTGCAACTCGCCGGGCTGCGGGGCTTCCAGTCCCCGACCGCGGCGGGACTGCAGTACCCGGCCCAGGCGCAGAGGCCCCTGTGGGGCTGCGCCCTGCCAGAGCAGGGTGTAGCGCAGGGACAGCGGCTCGCCGGCGGCCGGCAGGCGCGCCGGTACCCAGTACGCCACCACGTTGTCGTTGGTCTCGTCGGGCGAGTGGAACTGCATCAGCTCGACGCGTCCGGCGCCCCAGTCGCCCTCGGGGCGCACCCACACGCTGGGCCGCTGTTCGTAGCGGGCCTCGGTGTCTTCGTAACTGGAGAATGCGCGGTCGCGCTGCATCAGGCCGAAGCCGCGCAGGCCCTGCATCGCAAAGCTGGTCGTGAAGGGACGCTCCGGGTTCAGCAGCGGGCGCCAGAGCCACTCGCCGTCTTCGCTCTCGATCGACAGGCCGTCGGCGTCGTGCACCTCGGGCCGGAAATCGCCCACGGCCTGCAGCGGCTGCGGATGGTTCTCGCCGCCGAAGTACATGCTGGTGAGCGGGGCGATCCCGAGCGTGCTGACCGCGCCGCGCAGGAACAGGCGGGCCTGCACCGCCACCTCGGTCACGCGGCCCGGTCGCAGCTCGAAGCGGTAGGCGCCGGTGACGCGTGGGCCGTTGAGCAGCGCGTACAGCGTGAGCGTCTGCGCGCCGCGCGCCGGCCGCTCGATCCAGAACGCCTCGAAGACCGGGAACTCCTCACCGGCACCTCCGACGGTGTCGACGGCGATGCCGCGCGCCGAACTGCCGTAGTGCTGGCCGGCACCCACGGCGCGCAGGTAGCTGGCGCCCAGGAAGACGACGAACTCGTCCTTGTAGCCCGGTCGGTTCAGGGCGTGGTGGACGCGAAAACCGGCCAGCTCGGCCTGCGCCTGGCCAGCCATGGCGGCTGCGGCCGGGCCATAGTCGAAGGCGCCGGCAGGCACGTTCAGCGGCACTTCTCGGCCATCTACCAGTTCGTTCACGCGCACGGGGCGGGTGTGGATGCCGCCGACATGGAAGAACTGCAACTCGAAGGGCAGGCCGGCATCACGCCACCACGCCGCACGCGGCTGGAAACGGATGGCGCGGTAGTCGTCGTAGCTCAGTGCCGCGAGGCGAGGGTTCGCGGAGGGCGGCGGTTCGCGGTAGGGCGCGGCAGCGAGCGCCCGGGCGCGCTCGGTCAGCCCGTTCAGGTCGAAGGCCGCCTGGGCCTTCGCACCCATCAAGGCCCCCGCAGCGGCACAGCCCCAGATCAGCGATCGCGCCGAGCGTGAACGGGTACGACCCATCAGGGGCTGGGAGAGGGCGGCGGCGTTCACGGGATCGTGGAGGGAATCGATCGATTGGTGCAATGCAGCACGATTGTTGCGCGGACTGGCTCGGTTTGCAGCCCCCGGAACAATGAGGGTGTGAACGCATGTTCGTGGCACGCGCCGGCGCCGGCCATCGGCGGCCACCGACTGCGTCTGTAGCCGCCGCCTACGCATGGCGGCGACGCCGCCCGCAGCCCGTTAGCATCGGCCGATGACCACCCCCGCGTTGCGCATCTACGCCGGCCGCAGCGCCCGCGCCCACCTGGCCGAACACGGCCTGCGGCCGCAGGACGTGCGGGTGGTCGCCGGTGCCGCCGGCGGTCCGAAGGGGCTGGTGCTGGGGCCGATGGACCGCTACCTGTTCGGGCAGTGGCTGGCCGGCAGCACGCACACGGTCCACCTCGCCGGGGCGTCGATCGGTGCGTGGCGCATGGCGACGGCCGCGCTGGCCGATCCGCGGGCCGGCTTCGCGCGACTGACCGAGGACTACATCGCGCAGACCTACGAACTCGACCCCGGCCGCACGCTGCCGAACGCGGCCCAGGTCAGCCGCGGCTTCGAGCAGGAGCTGCGCGCCTTCTTCGACGGACAGGTCGAGGCGCTGCTGGCCCATCGGCGCTACCGCCTGCACATCGTCACCTCGCGAGGCCGCCACGTGCTCGGACGCGAGGGCCGCGTGCGCACGCCGCTCGGCTATGCCGGCGCGCTGCTGAGCAACGCGCTCAGCCGCCGCACACTCGGCGCCTGGCTGGAGCGCGTGGTGTTCTCCTCGCCGGGCGAGACGCTACCCGTCGACCTGAGCGACCTGCGCCACCGGCAGGTGCGACTGACGGCGGAGAATTTCCGCCCGGCCCTGCTGGCGTCGTGCTCGATCCCGTTCGCGCTGAAGGCGGTGCACGACATCCCCGGCGCACCGCCCGGAGCCTACTGGGATGGTGGCATCACCGACTACCACCTGCACTGGAACTACCCCTCGATCAACCGCGGCGCCGCACCCGGCCTGGTGCTGTACCCGCATTTCCAGAAGGCGGTGGTGCCTGGCTGGCTCGACAAGTCCCTGAAGCACCGCCACCACGCCACGCCTTTCCTCGACAACGTGGTGGTGCTGGCGCCCGACCCGGCCTGGGTGCGCACGCTGCCGCACGGCAAGCTGCCCGACCGCAGCGACTTCAAGCGTTACGCCACCGACCTGGCCGGCCGCATGGCGGTGTGGCGTCGAGCGGTGGCCGAGAGCGAGCGGCTGGCCGACGACCTGGCTGTGGCGGTGGCGGCCGGGCCGCGGTTGACGGTCGAGCCGCTCTGAGCCCAGCCGCGCGGCGCGCGACAATCGCGGCATGGCCTCGACGATCCGCTGTCCCCGCTGCCCGAGATCGCGCTCGGCACCTACGTCCACTACAAGGGCGCGCGCTACGAGGTGCTCGGCGTCGTGCGGCACAGCGAGACGCGCGAGCCGCTGGTGCTCTACCGCCCGCTGTACGGCGACCACGGCCTGTGGGTGCGGCCGTTCACGATGTTCACGGAATCGCTGATGGTCGATGGCCTGCTGCGCCCGCGCTTCGCGTTCGAGCACGGCGGCACCGCGATCGACTGAGCAGCGCCCGGGACCGCTCCCGTCGGTCGTCTTTACCTGGCAGCAATCAACGCCCCGTCCGGCACGGCGTTGAGAAGGGGTGGGCCCGACACCCGGGCCGCTGCGGAGACCCTTCATGCCCAACTCCCTTTCCCTGTGGCGCCGGGCCCGGTTCGGCGTGCTGCTGATCCCGGCCCTGCTGGGCGGCTGTTATGTGGTGCCGGTCGTGCCGGTGCAACGGCCTATCTACGGGCCGGGCTACGACCGGCCCTACCCGAGGCCCTACTACCGCGGCTACTACCGCGTCGGCGAGGCGGCGGCGCCGGTCGTGGCTTCGGCCGCCGCAACCGGCGCGCCCGAGCCTCACATCGAGGCGGCCAGCATGTCCCGGTAATCGTCGGCGCTCGCGAGCCGCGGATTGGTCTTGTGGCAGTGGTCGAGCAGGGCGCCGGTGACGGCGCGCTCGTGCCATGCCGCATCCACCCCCATCGCGGCCAGGCCGGTCGGCAGGCCGAGCCGGGCGTTCATATCGACGAGCGCGGCCGGCAGGTCGCCGGCCGAGGGCAGGCCCATCGCCTGGGCCATGCGTTCGAGGCGTCGCTCGCCGCGCACGCTGTCGGCGTCGGCGTTGAAGCGCACGACGGCCGGCAGGAACATCGCATTGAGGGTGCCGTGGTGCAGCCGCGGGTCGATGCCGCCGAGGCTGTGCGACAGCGAGTGCACGCAGCCCAGCCCCTTCTGGAAGGCCATCGCGCCCTGCATCGACGCGCTCATCATCTGGCGCCGCGCCTCACGGTCGCCGCCGTTGCGGGTGGCGCGCTCGATGTGGGCCCAGGCTCGCGCCAGGCCGTCGAGCGCGATGCCGTCGGCTGGAGGATTGAAGGCCGCCGACATGAAGGTCTCCATGCAGTGCGCCACCGCGTCCATGCCCGTGGCGGCGGTGAGGCCGGACGGCAGGCCGAGCGTCAACTCCGGGTCGCAGATCGCTGCCTTGGGCACCAGGTGCCAGGAATGGAAGCCGAGCTTGCGGTGGTCGTCGACGATCACGATCGCGCCGCGCGCCACCTCGCTGCCGGTGCCGGCGGTGGTCGGCACGGCGATCAGTGGGGCTGCCGCCGCGGTGATCTTCGGCGAGCCGCCTTCGATGGTGGCGTAGGTCTTCAGCTCGCCGGGGTGGGTGGCCAGGATCGCCAGCCCCTTGGCCAGGTCGATGCTCGAGCCGCCGCCCACGGCCACCAGCCCGTCGGCGCGGTGCGCGTCCCAGGCCTCGCGGGCCGCGCGCACGGCCGCCTCGGTGGGATTGGACGGGGTGCCGTCGAACACCGCGACGGGCAGGTCCTTCATCGCGTCGAGCGCCTTCTGCAGCACGCCGGCGGCACGCACCCCGGCGTCGGTGATCACGAGCGGACGGCAGATGCCGACACGTGCGCACTCGGCAGCAAGCTCGCGCACCGCGCCGAAATCGAACTGGACCTGGGTGATGTAGAAGATGCTGGCCATGCTGGAGTGCCTCGGGGCGCGCGGTTCGAGCCGGAAACGGCGGCTGCCAGTATGCTCGCGGCCGATGCCGTCCGCCGCCTTCCAGCCGCCCCAGCACGGACTGACCCCGACGATGCGCGACGTGCTCGACCGCATGCGCCGCGCCGGCCGGCCACCGCTGCACACGATGAGCGTCGACGCCGCGCGCGAGGCCTACCGGCTCGGTGCCGAGATCCTGGATCTGCCGCGGGTGGCGCTGGCGCGCGTCGAGGACCTGCTCGTCCCGGCCCGCGACGGCCACCTTCTGCCGGCGCGCCTGTATGCACCGAGCGGCGCGCGCCTGCCGGTGCTGCTCTACCTGCACGGCGGCGGCTTCACGATCGGTAGCCTGGACACCCATGACAGCCTGTGCCGGCAGCTCGCGCTGCAGGGTGGCGCGGCCGTGCTGTCGCTGGACTACCGGCTTGCGCCGGAGCACCGCTTTCCGGCCGCGGTCGACGATGCCTGGGACGCGCTGCAGTGGCTGGCGCGCGAGGGCGGGGCGAGGCTGGGGCTCGATGCCACGCGCCTCGCGGTCGGCGGTGACAGTGCCGGCGGCACCCTGTCCGCGGTGTGCGCACTGATGGCGCGCGATGCCGCTCTGCCGCTGGCGCTGCAGCTGCTGTTCTACCCGGGCACCGCCGCCCGGCAGGACAGCGACTCGCACCGCCGCTTTGCCGAGGGCGTGCTGCTGGCGCGGCCGCTGATCGACTGGTTCTTCGGCCACTACATCGCGACCGAGCACCGCGAAGACTGGCGCTTCGCCCCGCTGCTCGCACCCGACCACGGCGGTGTCGCGCCCGCCTGGATCGGCCTGGCCGAATGCGATCCGCTGGTCGACGAGGGCGTGGCCTACGGCGACGTGCTGCGCGCCGCGGGCGTGCCGGTGCAGCTGGAGCTGTGGCGCGGCGTGGTCCACGATTTCATCAAGATGGGCCGCGCGGTGCCGGAGGCGCGCCAGGCGCACGCCGCGGCGGCCCAGGCACTGAGGGAGGCCTTCTCGCCATGACGCTCCAACGCAGCGATTTCCGCCACCTGCACGCCCTGCGGGTGCGCTGGGCCGAGGTGGACATGCAGCAGATCGTGTTCAACGGCCACTATCTGATGTACTTCGACACCGCGCTGGCCGACTACTGGCGTGCGCTGGCCCTGCCTTACGCCGAGTCGATGCAGCACTTCGGCGGCGACCTGTATGTGCGCAAGGCGACGCTGGACTACCAGGGCTCGGCGCGCTACGACGACGTGCTCGACATCGGCATCCGCTGCACCCGCATCCGCACCTCATCGCTGCTGTTCCACGGCGCGGTGATGCGCGGCAACGACCTGCTGGTCAGCGGCGAGCTGGTCTACGTGTTCGCCGACCCGGCCACGCAGACCAGCCGGCCGGTGCCGCCGGCGCTGCGCGAGGTGTTGGAAGGCTTCGAGGCCGGCCAGTCCATGCTCGAGGTCCGCACCGGGGACTGGTCCACGCTGGGCGAGGCGGCGCGTTCGATCCGCACCGAGGTCTTCATCGACGAGCAGCGCATCCCGGCCGCGATGGAGTGGGACGCCTCCGATGCCACCGCGCTGCATGCGGTGGCCTGCAACCGCCTGGGCTTCCCGCTGGCAACCGGCCGTCTGGCGCAGGAGGCGCCGGGCCTGGCCCGCATCGGGCGCATGGCGGTGCGCCGGCCGCTGCGCGGCGGCCGG